>JAPLDV010000565.1 GCA_026391235.1 Bacteroidia bacterium
GTCCAGGCCGCAGACTGTCTTCATAATAAGGTTGTTAATTACACATATTGAGCTACGAGCTCGTTTACTTACTCGAAGGTACGTCTGCGGCCCTGGATTTTTATGAAGTGTGTGTAAGAAGGCACTTATTATGTAAGTTTACCCTCATGTTCACCAAGCTTAAAATTGTTTGCGCCCCGGGTGAGTCACTTCTTCACTCCATTCGCGAGAAGGGCGCCTATGTGCATGCGCCCTGCGGAGGCAAGGGTATCTGCGGCAAGTGCAAGGTGGATGTGGAGGGAATCGGAATGACACGGGCGTGCGGATTTTACCCTGATCATGAGGTAGTGGTGAATATTCCGGAACCATCAGTAATGCAGGTATTAACCGAGAGTTTCTGGCCGGATCCGGAACCGGATCCGGATATTTTTCCAACTGATAATCCGTATTTACTGGGACTTGCCGTGGATCTTGGCACTACCACTGTTGTTGTTTTTCTCGATGATCTGAAAAGCCACCGGAATATCGGGATAAAAAGTTTTCCTAATCCTCAGCAGGCATACGGTGCCGATGTAGTCAGCAGGATACACTATTGCAGGGAAAATCCTGAAGGAACAAACCGTCTGCAAAAGGAAATTGTTTCTGCCATTGCAGTTGCCGCTGCCGGTTTGTGTAATCAAAATGGTTTTGCTCCGGGATTGGCCGGACGGATGGTTGTAACCGGCAACCCTACCATGTTGCATATTTTTAAAGGAGTCAATCCGGAAAGCCTGGCAGTATATCCATTTACACCTGTTTTTTTAAAAGAGCAAAACCTTAAGGGAGCCGAGATTGGGTTAATTGATTTTTCAGCGATAAATATTGAAATGGTCCCGTCGGTTTCTTCCTATATCGGAGCTGATATTGTGGGCGGGTTAGCTTCTGTTTCATTCAATCCACCGCCGGGATGGAGCCTGTTTCTTGATATCGGGACCAATGGTGAGATGGTGTTATGGAAAGGCAGCGAAATACTGGCTTGTGCCACGGCGGCAGGACCAGCATTCGAAGGTGCACGCATCTCATGCGGGATGGCAGGGATCGAAGGTGCAGTCTGTGCCATCGGCCCCGGCGGATATGAAACCATAGGAATGAAACCGGCTACCGGCCTCTGCGGCTCTGGCCTTGTTGATGCCGTGGCACTCCTGCTGGATGCCGGGAAAATTGATGTGATGGGATATATGGAAGGGAAAGAGGAATTGATAGAAGGCTTCAGTATCTCCCTCAATCCGCAGGATATTCGCGAAGTTCAGCTCGCCAAGGGGGCAATAGCAGCCGGAATCAAGGTAATGATGCACGAAGCAGGCATCACTGCAGATGATATCCGGCAGGTTTTTATGGCAGGAGGGTTCGGTTATGCGCTGCATGACTGGTCGGCCGGAAGAATCGGGTTGATCCCGGAGGGGTTGGAAAATCGTCAGATCAGGGCGGGAAATACATCCGGATTGGGAGCCCGCTTGTGGCTCCATTCGGAAATATTCCGGAATTATACGCGTGATCTTGCGGGCCGCATCCAATATGTGGAACTATCAGAACATCAAGCGTTTAATGATTTGTTTATGTGGGAAATGACTTTCCCTGAAAATTCAGCTGTACATTGGACCAGCAATCAATTTTAAATGAATCCGCAAGAAGCCCGTATCCTGTTGGTCGACGATGAGCCCGATATCCTTGAGTTTTTGGGCTATAGTCTAAGATTAGAGGAATTTACCGTTGAAGTGGCGAAAAATGGTTTCGAGGCGGTGAGGATGGCCCGTACCTTTTTGCCTCATCTCATTCTGCTGGATGTGATGATGCCCGGAATGGACGGCATCGAAACATGCGAACAAATGCGCACCATACCTGAACTGAAAGAAACACTCATTGCATTTCTTACTGCGAGGGGTGAGGATTATTCACAGGTAGCCGGATTTGATGCAGGTGCCGATGATTATATAACCAAGCCGGTGAAGCCAAAAGTCTTGATCAGCCGGATAAAAGCTTTGCTGAAAAGAGTGCGACCATCTGGTGAGAAGAGAAATTCAATTAACATTATCCAGCTTGGGGACCTGGAAATCGATCAGGAACGATATCTTGTTATCCGTTCGGGAGAGGAAATTCATCTGCCGAGGAAGGAATTTGAACTTCTTATCCTACTCGCAAGCCGGCCCGGAAAGGTTTTCACCCGCGATAATATTTACCGGTCGGTTTGGGGGGAGGATGTGATTGTCGGTGACCGTACCATTGATGTTCATATCCGAAAATTGAGAGAGAAAATCGGTGAAGAAAGTATCCGGACGGTCAAAGGGGTTGGATACACCCTGATTTCGTGAATCATTAATTATATCAGGCGGATCAGCAAGAAATTAATTACCAATCCTGACAGGTAGCCCACGTAAACCTGCGCCGGGGTGTTGTCATCATCCTTCAGGCGGGCATATCCGGTAAGGCCTGCCGCCAGAAACAGGATCGCGATAATTATTTGCTCATTCAGCATCCATCGGATCGAGATAGCAAGAACCATTCCGGTAACCCCGCCGATACCGGCCATGTGGATACTGATTTTCCATCTCCAGTTGAATATCGCAACAGCCAGAACGACCATTGATGAACCATTCAGGAAGAGTGAAAGGATAACCGGAGCGTCTACTTTCTGAAGTATAAACGCCCCGATCAGGTATAGTAATGCGATTATCAGCAAAGGAATACGGCGCTCGTTTTTATCGGTGAGTAGCAAGTTGCTTATGATTTTTGTTTTAAGCAGGATGGGCATGATAGCCAATGGAAGGACCAGAGTGGTGAGGATAACGACCGTGTAAATATATTTTTGACCTTCTGAAGGAATAAGATTCAGCCGACCGCCATAGGTCAGCAGGATGAATACTCCAACCATTGGCATGATGACCGGGTGAAACAGAACAGATATAACTCTTGAAGGCCTCACTAAAGTTCCTTTCTGAGGCGCGCAACGGGAATGTTGAGTTGTTCGCGATATTTTGCAACGGTTCTTCTGGCAATCAGGTATCCCCGTTGTTTCAGGATCAAGGCCAGTTTATCGTCGGTAACAGGTTTCAGTTTATTCTCATTTTCGAGGCATTCCTCAAGAATTTTTTTGATCTCACGGGTCGATACTTCTTCGCCGGAATCTGTTTGAAGGCCTTCAGAGAAAAAATACTTGAGCGGGAAGATTCCCCAATCGGTTTGAATGTATTTGGAATTGGCCACCCTCGAGATTGTGGAAATATCCAGGCTTGTACGTTCGCTGATATCTTTAAGGATCATAGGCCTCAGGCGCATTTCATCTCCTCCGCACCTGAAATATTCTTTCTGAAATTCCATGATGGCATTCATTGTGAGAATAAGGGTATGCTGGCGTTGGCGTATGGCCTCCATAAACCATTTGGCTGATTCCACTTTTTGCCTCACAAATGTTGCGGCTTCTTTATGATTGCGGTTCTGGTACTGGGTTTTCCGCTCCTGATTGTAGCTTTTAAGCATGTTGGCATACAACGAGTTTATGCGTAAGTCGGGAGCATTTTTTGAGTTCAGGCTGAGCTCGAGAATCCCTTCGTTGTCTTCGAGAACAAAATCCGGTACAATCTGGTGATGCGACTGCATGGTGGTATCACCGTAATCACCACCCGGTTTTGGATTCAGGCGGATGATCTCATTAATGGATGATTTCAGCTGAAGATCAGTGAGATCCATCCGGTTCTGTATTTTATCGTAATGTTTGCGGGTGAATTCTTCAAAAAAGTCTGTCAGGATGATGCGGGCATTTTTGGTATCATCATTACACCTGCCTTCACGTGTGTGCCGGTCGAGCTGGAGGATCAGACATTCCTGGAGGTTCCTGGCACCAACGCCCGGCGGATCGAATTCCTGAATCAGCAGAAGGATTTCCTGAAGTTCCTCAAAAGTGGTTGAGATGTTCAGGGAAAAGGCCAGATCATCGACAATATTTTCGAGGTCACGCCGAAGGTAACCGTCATCATCAATATTTCCCAGTATATAGTGACCCAGGGCCTGTTTATCCTCGTCCATGATTCGCATGCCCAGCTGGTTGGAAAGGTTTTCGCGGAAGGAGATTCCTGCTGAGAAAGGGATTTCAACCACCTTTTCATCTTCGTGCGACCGGTTCCTGGGATTTAACCGGTATGCCGGGATATCATAATCATCCTTGAATTCTTCCAGTGAGATCTCGTCTTTTTCCTTTTCCGGTTCCTCCTCATCGAGGCGTGAATCATTAATTTCCGGATCCTCCTCACGGCCCTCCTCAAGTATCGGATTTTCTTCAAGCTCTTTCTTAATGCGTTGTTCCAGCTGCATAGTAGGCACTTCCAGCAGTTTTATCAGCTGGATTTGCTGCGGCGAGAGCTTTTGCAGTAGTTTTTGCTGGAGACGTTGCTTGAGCATACTTTCAGATTAGGAACATAGGAATAGGACCGATTTGCTTTTGTGGCTGAAAGGTACGAAATTTTTAGAATTCAGCATTGCGCGGGGTTCGGGGAAAAGGAATTACATCCCTGATATTTCCCATCCCGGTGACAAAAAGTATGAGGCGTTCGAAACCGAGTCCGAAACCACTGTGCGGACAAGTGCCGAACCGGCGGGTATCGAGGTACCACCACATATCTTTTTCCGCGATGTTTTGTTCGCCCATCCGTTCCTGCAGTTTTTCGAGCCTGTGCTCGCGCTGCGATCCGCCAATAATTTCGCCGATCTTGGGGAACAGTACATCCATGCCCCTTACGGTGAGGTTATCCTCGTTCTGATACATATAGAAGGCCTTGATCTTTTTAGGATAGTTGGTGAGAATAACCGGTTTTTTAAAGTGCTTTTCAACCAGATATCGCTCATGTTCAGCCTGGAGGTCGCTACCCCAGGATACTGGAAATTCCCATTTCTGACCTGAATTCACGATGATTTCAACCGCATCGGTATAGGTCATCCTGATGAAGTCATTTTCAACCACCATTTTCAGGCGGTCGATCAGTTCATTGTCATACATCTGATTGAAAAATGCCAGGTCATCGGCACAGTTTTCCAGGGCATAACGGACCAGATATTTCACGAAATCCTCGGCCAGGTCCATGTTTTCCTTGATTTCATAGAAAGCCATCTCCGGTTCGATCATCCAGAATTCTGCCAGATGCCGGGGTGTATTGGAGTTCTCGGCACGGAAGGTAGGGCCGAAAGTATAAATATCGCTCAACGCCATGGCGCCAAGTTCTCCTTCGAGCTGCCCCGAAACCGTGAGATTGGTTTCACGGGCAAAAAAATCCTGGTTGAAATCAATATGCCCTTCCGGAGTGAGTGGAAGATTTTTTATGTCGAGAGTGGTCACCCGGAACATTTCGCCTGCACCTTCTGCATCCGAACCCGTAATGATAGGGGTATGCAGATAACAGAATCCCAGATCGTTAAAGTATTTATGCACCGCAAAAGCCATGGCATGCCTTACACGCAGAACGGCACTGAATGTATTGGTTCGTGGACGCAGATGGGCGATATCACGAAGGAACTCCATACTGTGGCCCTTTTTCTGCAACGGGTAAGTATTGGGATCAGCAGGTCCATATAGTTCTATTTCAGTTGCCTGGATCTCAACCGGCTGGCCGCTTCCAAGGCTTTCAACCAGTTTTCCGGTTACCCTCAGGCAAGCTCCGGTTGTGATCGATTTCATTAGTTCTTCACCAAAGCTTTCAGGATTGGCGACTATCTGGATAGTATGAATGATTGAGCCGTCGTTCAGTGCAATAAATGCAACCTGTTTGTTCCCGCGTTTGGTGCGGACCCAGCCTTTTACCGTAACATCCTGCCCAACCGGGGGGGTGGCAAGAAGTATTTTAATCTTGGAATGAGCGAGATGTATCATTTTTGAGCCTTTTGTACCTGTTGGCAAATATAGAGAAAATGGCACAAGGCACAAGGCTCAAGGCCCGAGGACCAAGTCTGCGAATCTCTGAATTTTCAATTATTTCTCGGAATAGATTACCCTAAGTACCGTGCGGCCAACAGCGGTGAGGGTTTCGCGGCTGATGTTACTCATATTATCGGCCCGGGTATGCCAGAATGGGCCGAAGGAGCTGTCGGTGGAGGCATCATACTGGATAATATTGATACTCGGAATTCCGATGATTTCATTGATGAACCGGTGATCATCAATGAGCTGGGGCGTTTTCTGATAGGAGAAAAATCTCCCGTAACCGAGATTGTTGCCGGCTGTCCACACTTTATCCAGCACCGATTGGGCATAAAAGCGGCTTACTTCTTCCATTGAAAATTCAGCATTCGGAGCACCAACCATATCAAGCAGAATGCCAAAACGGGCGAAATAACCGGTGACATGTGGATTTCTGGCCCAGTACTGGGATCCCAGGCACCAGTATTCGGGCTTGCTTTCTACATTGCGATGAGATGGAGCACCATAATCTTCGACATCAAATAGAATCACATCAACACCCAGCGGGGTTGGTTGTAATTGCAGAGCTCGCGCAATTTCAAGAAGAACACCGGCACCGCTGCCTCCGTCGTTGGCACCGTCAATGGCCTGATCACGTTTGGCAGAATCATCGTCATGATCGGCAAAAGGCCGGCTATCCCAATGGGCCATCAGAAGTATCCGGTTGCTTTTTTCAGGTTGGTACCGGGCTATAATATTTTTCATGGGAACGGCGGTCCCATCATATACCTTAACAGTAGCCTGTTGTACAATCACATCGGCACCAAATGAACGGAATTTCCCGGCCAGCCAGTCGGCACACATCGTTTGCGAAGGAGTGCCGGGTACCCTCGGACCGAAGCTAACCTGTTTTTCGACGAAGGACCAGGCTGAATCCCCCGAAAAAGGAGGAGTTTGAACAGGAGCAGCATCAATGGCTCCTGGCTGTTTCTGTGATGGATTAGGTTTACACCCAATGAGTGAGATCAGAATGAGACCGCAGATGCTGAGTGAAGTGCGGTTTCTGAGGCTATAGATTAATTGATTCTGTATCATTTTTTGTAGTTTTTAAGGTATAAGATTCAGGTGATACACAATAGGTAATTTCCTCCTTCATAAATACTTAATTCTTCAACTTCGGAATTTGGAATTTTAATTCGAATCTAACCTTCTCACATCCTCACTTCCTCGCCTCTTCCTGTCACTAATTTCTGAAATTTTGGGCTCATAGCCCTAAAATCAATGATATGTCCCCAATTAATAATTTGATATCCAACATATTAGCACATTAGCACATTAGCACATTGGCACATTAGCACATTAGCACATTAGCACATTAGCACATTGGCATATTAGCACATTAGCACATTGGCACATTAGCACATTAACACATTGGCACATTGGCACATTAGCACATTAGCACCTTAACACCCTATTTCCCACTCCGCCCCGTCTTTCTTATCCTTCACCGTAATGCCGAGCTTCCCCAAATCGTTGCGGATGCGGTCGGATAGCGCAAAATCTTTGTTATTCTTGGCTTCCTGGCGGAGATTGAGGATCAATTCCATCACTTTGGGCAGAATCTGACTGTCAGATGATGATTCCGATCCTTCACCAAGGCCCAGAATATCAAAAACGAACTGGTGAAATTGCTGAAGAAGGATTTCCAGATCAGCACCGGTGATCTTTTCCCGGCCTTCAGATATCAGGTTGATGAGCCTGACCATATCAAACAGATGAGCGATCAGGATAGGTGTATTCAGGTCATCGTTAAGCGCATTATAGCAGTTTTCCTTCCATTCTGTGAGGTTTATGCTGGTTTCTTCCGACACCGGCAACCCCGGAAGCATGGACATAGATTTAATCAGCCTGGCCAGGCCTTTTTCTGAGGCCTGCAGGGCTTCATTTGAGAAATCAAGCGTCGACCGGTAATGGGCCTGGAGTATAAAAAACCGGATGGTCATAGGGTCATACGGTTTTTCGAGCAAAGGATGATCCCCTGAAAACAGTTGGTCGAGCAAAATTCCGTTACCCAACGATTTTCCCATTTTCTGACCATTGATGGTAATCAGGTTATTGTGCATCCAGTACCGCACCGGGTCTTTGCCGTTTGCAATCTTCGACTGAGCGATTTCGCACTCGTGGTGCGGGAAAAGCAGATCCAGTCCACCTCCGTGAATATCAAACTCCTCGCCCAGATATTTGGTGCTCATAACTGAGCACTCCAGATGCCACCCGGGGAAGCCTATGCTCCAGGGAGAATTCCATCGCATGATATGTTCAGGAAGAGCCATTTTCCAAAGGGCGAAATCATAAGCATTTTTCTTTTCCTCCTGCCCATCGAGTTCCCTGGTGGTGGCCAGCAGATCCTCGAGAACACGGCCAGAAAGCTTTCCATAGTGATTGGCAGAATTATACTTTTCGACATCAAAATAGACCGATCCGTTGCTGATGTAAGCGAATCCCTCGTCGAGAATTTTTGTGACCATTTCCAGCTGTTCGGGAATATGTCCGGATGCCCGTGGTTCAATGCTGGGCTTGAGAACGTTCAACTGTTCCATATTGTGGTGGTAGTTGTCGGAATATCTTTGAACCACCTCCATCGGTTCAATTTGTTCGAGCAATGCCTGTGTCGCAATCTTATCTCTCCCTGCATCGGCATCGTTTTCAAGATGTCCTACATCGGTAATATTACGCACATACCTGACTTTATATCCGATGTGACGGAGATAGCGAAAAAGCAGGTCGAATGTGATGGCCGGCCGGGCATGGCCCAAATGCGCATCTCCATAAACTGTAGGGCCGCACACATAAAGACCGACAAACGGGGGATGGAGAGGTTCAAATATCTCCTTCCTGCGGGTTAGCGTGTTGTATACAATAAACTCATCCATAAATCAGGGATAATTTTGCTCCGGTAAAAGTAAAAAAAATTAGCCAGGGGGAAGGGAAGGGATACCTGGCTAATTTAGAAGCTGGCAAAGTGCGGGGCCTAAGAATCCGGGCTGACCCTAATGGGTGATAATGAAAGGATGAAGGGGGGGAACTCTCCCCTTTTTTGTCAATGCTATTTTTGGTACTCTCTAACATTTTTTGTTTTAGCAGAACCAAAAATAACTGACGGAAACCAGAAAAAATTCGGGATTGTGTATTCTGCTGGGTTGACTGTATAACCTGAATGTTTTCTCCTTTCGAAAGAAACACGGTTGAGTAATTTCCGGCAGCCTCAAAGCGAACGATATCCTGAATTTCAACAAAGATGAGCCCGTCATTTGAAGGCAGGCTGATTTTGTCGAAATGGCTTTTCAATGAGTTGTTCAGAATATCCAGCCGGGATTGGATATTGCTTACCAGCCGGATTTTCATAAATCGCTGCACTGCCTCCTGAAGCTCTGTGTAATTGATCGGTTTCAGAAGATAATGCAACACTGAAAACTCGAACGCTTTTAGCGCGAAATCATTATAAGCTGTATTAAATATGATCTCGAATTCAACCTTTCCAATACGGTTCAGCAGATCAAAAGCATCGCCGTCAGGCATGGCGATATCGAGGAAAACCAATAATTATTTATGGATGAAACCCATATCCGGCCTAAAGTATCTGAGAAAATTCGAAAATTGGTATTTTCCTTCAGCTCATCGGTAACGGTAAACTCAAACCAAAAGCCATAAATATGAAAACATGCTTCGCGAAGTCACACTGAGATGGTTAATTAACCCAAAATTAATGTAAATCAGCAGAATCCCTTTTGAATTTGGTTAATTTTGCAACAAATTTTATATATAATGACAGGTAGAACACGAAAAGAGAGTCCCAAATCAGCCAATAAAAAAATCCTACGGAGTAAAATCCTCGGGATATTCAATCAGAATACAGCGCAGGCATTGAATTACAAACAGATCAGTGCAAAGTTGGGTTTAACTGATACTGACCAGCGGAAATTGATTTCAGATGTTTTGGATGAGCTGCTGCGAAGTGGGCAATTAATTGAATTTGAGCGTGGTAAGTATAAATTGAAAGTTCGTGGAGGGCACATTACCGGTACTGTTCAGATGACCCGTTCGGGTGCCGCTTATATTATTACCGATGAGGTAAAGGAAGAGGTTTATATCAATAACCGCAATGTGAACCGGGCACTGAACGGCGACAAGGTAAAAGTTTACCTGTATGCCCACCGGGAAGGCCAGAGACTGATGGGGGAGATTGTAGAGATTCTCGAACAGAGGGAACGCACATTTGTAGGAACCATTGAACGTTCATCCGGCTATTATTTCCTGATTCCCGATAACCGGGATATGCCTTATGATATATTTATTCATCCGCGCAATCTGAAGGGTGCCGAAGAGGGGCAGAAAGTGGTTGCCCGTATTACCGATTGGCCGCCAAGCGCGAAAAATCCTTTCGGTGAAGTAGTTGATGTATTGGGCGCTGCCGGGTTGCATGAAACCGAAACACATGCCATTCTGGCTGAATTTGAACTCCCTTACAAATTCCCCGAAAATGTTCTGCGCCAGGCAGATCTGGTGCCGGGAGAAATAACCGATCAGGAAATAAAATCGAGAAGGGATTTCAGGGAGATTGCAACCTTTACCATCGATCCCGGAGATGCCAAGGACTTTGATGATGCACTTTCGCTGAACAAGCTCGCCAACGGCAACTGGGAAATAGGAGTGCATATTGCAGACGTAAGCTATTATGTGAAACCATTTTCAGAGATCGATAAAGAGGCATTTGCCCGCGGCACATCGGTTTATCTGGTAGATAGGGTAGTCCCCATGCTTCCGGAACGGCTGTCGAACGACCTTTGTTCACTCAAGCCTCATAAGGACCGTCTCTGTTTTTCAGCAGTGTTTGAGATGAACGAACAGGCAGAGATAGTGAATCAATGGTTTGGACGAACGGTCATACATTCCGACCGACGCTTTTCTTATGAGGAAGCGCAACAAATTATTGAAACCGGCGAAGGCGACCTTTCTGCCGAAATTCTGCAATTCCACAAACTGGCTTCGATCATGCGCGCAAAACGGTTTAAGCAGGGATCATTCTCCTTTGAGCGGGTGGAAGTGAAGTTTTATATCGACGATAAAGGGAAACCAACAGGCGTTTACTTTAAAGAGGCAAAAGAGTCGAACTGGCTGATCGAGGAGTTCATGTTGCTGGCCAACAAAAAAGTAGCTGAAAAAATCGGAAAAGTTAAGCAGGGGCAACGCGCCAAAACCTTTGTGTACCGGATTCATGACCGACCTAATGCAGAGAAGCTGATTAATTTTTCAAATTTTGTCCACCAATTCGGCTATTCGGTTAAAACGGCAAGTCATAAGACAATTGCCGATTCGATGAACCGGCTTCTAACCGATATTCGTGGTAAAAACGAAGAGTATATTATTGAAAGTCTGGCTATCAGGACTATGGCCAAGGCCAAATATTCAACCCAGAATATCGGTCACTACGGTTTGTCGTTCGAGCATTACACCCATTTCACCTCGCCCATCAGGCGATATCCCGATTTGATGGTTCACCGGTTGCTCGATATGTACCTGCATAATGAACCTTCCGAAAATCAGCAAAAGGTTGAGGGCATGTGCATTCAATCGAGCCAGATGGAAGAACGGGCAGTTAATGCTGAACGGGCAAGCGTAAAATACAAGCAGGTTGAATTTCTCCAGGATAAGGTGGGCCAAAAATTTGAAGGCATCATTTCCGGCATCAGCGAATGGGGATTTTTTGTGGAATTAACTGAAAATCATTGTGAAGGAATGATCCCGATGCGCGATATGGATGACGATTTTTACGAATACGATGAAAAGAATTATTGTCTGGTTGGTGTACATACTCGCAGGCGGTTTACCATCGGTCAGAAAGTGACCATTGAAATTGCACGTACTAATCTGGCTAAGAGGCAGATGGACTTTAAATTGATATAATTGAACCCAGTGCAGCGTGAAGGGGTCCCCGCGAAAGTGGGGACCTTTTCACGCTAACGAGGATGCGGCACGAGCTCATCCTGCCCGCACACCCGAAAAAGCCCCTGCTTCTCCAGATGGGCCGCAACGTACTCCTGTTCTGTCTGTCCGGGGGTTGGTACCAGCAAAGCAGTTTTGCCCAGATAAGTAAGATCAGATAAAGTTGAGCTTCCCGGTCGGCAGATAATTGCCTGTGCATTAAGAATATACCATGCAATATGTTCGTCGATGGCATGGTCAATCAGTAAAACTGGCCCCTCCTCAGTGATCGTGGGATTTTGATCCGGAAACGACGGCGGCAGGCCCCGGAATATCACGGATGGAGTTCCATTTCTCGTAAACCTTTGTTTGAGCAGATTCTCGAACAGTGTGCGTTGAGGCTCCGGCCCCGAAACGAGAGCCAGAACCTCAAATGGCTTTGAAAAATCAGGACATGCCGGAGCAACCCCTTGAAACCTTGAAACCGGTCCGATATATTTCGCATTACCGGGAAGATGCGGAGGATGGGTCAGTATCCCCGAAAGGTTTGGTTGTCCTGAATAATCGGCTATCCAGATCTCAGAAAACTTCCTGAGCACGATCCGGTGAAGGAGGTACATGAACCCTTCACCAAAACTCCAGCCTTTCGGCGCCTTCATCCACAACTGATTGGTAATAAAGATGCTATGTACATCCTTGTGATGAAGGCCGTACCGATGGTCGCAAATTATTTCGGATACATTGTATTTTGAAACGATTTCGTCAACCTGTTTGTTGTTATTCCGGATTGCCCGAAGAATGCCAGGAACCTGCGGGATCAATTTTCTGAAAAACCTCCCGCTGTCAGGATAACGAACCTTGTAAAAGGGCATCCGTATCCAGGGAAGATACTGAAAATGATATCTTAAAAAATTAAGGGAGTCGCCGTCAGATGCGAGGATAACCCGATGCCCCTCGCAAATTGCTTTGCGGATGAAGGGTACCAGTCTGACAGTGTGCCCGAGACCCCATTCGAGCGGACTCACCAATATGGTTTTAGGGTTTCCGGCCATGATCATGATTTAGTATGAAACCTGCACAGGGATACCGAGCTTGATAACCTCTCCGGCGATATTATCCAGAATTTCCGACTTTATTTTCCGGAGGGTTTGTATCGGCGTGTCCCTGGCAATTGTATAAATCATAACCATCTCAGGCGTCACTGTCTTTACGACTTCTAACCAATTCTTAACTTCTTCTTCAGTTGTATTATCCACCTGCATTCCACCGAACTCGCCTTTCACAAAGAGAGTTTGGAGGATGAAACGGCCTTTGAATCGCATCATTCCTTCAATCACATGATCAATGCGGTAGTCCGATGGAGGCTGATTCATCAATTGTACCGTATGTTCATTGGCTGAATCCAGTTTCAGAATATTCATTTCGATCCTTCCGAGCGCATCGAAAATTTCAGGGTTACCCAACCGGGAAGCATTTGACAATACGGCAATTTTAACACCGGGGACAATCTGGTCGCGTATGCTGATGGTGTCGGCTATGATATCCGGAAAATCGGGGTGAATGGTAGGCTCTCCGTTCCCTGCAAACGTAATCCGGTCGAGCCGGGTTCCGTTGCTTTGTATTTGTAAAAGCTTTTCTTCAAGGCGGTTCCTTATTTCTTCACGCAAGGGAAGCCGGATTTTCAGATTGGATCCGGAACTCCACCCGCACTCGCAGTAAATACAATTAAAGTTGCAGAATTTTCGGTTTGAGGGAAGGAGGTTGATGCCCAGCGAGGCACCCAGGCGCCTGCTGGTAACGGGTCCGAATATTATATCATCGAACAAAAAAGTAGTCATGTTAAGCAGTTTCCATTGGGGCGATAAAGATAGTGGATTTGCCCTGATATGGTGATATTTGTCATTTTGAGGAGATTAATCCGGAATTACCTTTTCCAAACATTTCCTGCTTACTTTAATAGCCTTCACAATGGACAAGATCAGGTGGAAAAAGGAGTATTCTTCGGGGTTAAATTATCTCGATAATCATCGGCGGAACTATCTGGAGATCGTCAATGAACTGATTGATATCTGCAACTCTCAAAATTGCCGGACACGTTTGCCGATAGTCTTTCACCGGCTGGGATTTTATATTGAGGATTATTTTGTGAAAAAGGAGATGGCCATCAGGGAAGCCCCTGACATTAATCTTTCCGCCTATAAGAAGGAGCATCAGCGTTTGACCTCGGAGATATCCCGTTTTCAGGAGCGGTATAGCGGGGGGGATGCAGATGTTTGTGCCGAAATGATTGAATTCATGACAGAATGGTTTCTAAACTATATCACCGCCTTTGGCTCAGAGGCTCCCGATTATATGCGGACCAAGGGTTTTGAATAGGCCTTAAATCAATCGGTAGGATTTGCTGTCTGCTGAAAGCCGGTTGTTGTTCCAATCAAATACAGGAATATTTACCAGGCCCGGGTTCTTGCCTTTTTCGATAGTGCCCAGATACTGCTCCATGCCCAGTGCACAGGCTCCATTCAGGGTAGCCCATTGCAGAACGGTATCAAAGGAAATTCCCGGTGTGGCTTCCATGATCGTTTTCATCTCATCCAGCACCGAAAGATTCCAGTTTGAAGCGAGGCTGTCGGTTCCCAAACAAACGGTAAGTCCGCTGGCCGCAAATCGTTCAATATCAGGCAATAAGTTTTCAATGTATTGGTTCGAACGCGGGCACAGAACCCAATAAACTGCATCCTTCGGACAGCTGTTGGCCTGAAAAAGATCGGTTACCGTATTATGAACCAGTATCCAGGTGGCATACGGCAAATACCTGCCAAGCAATTTGAAAATATCGGGAGCTTCTAACGGTATGCGGGTCAGATCGAAACCGGCCTGTCCGAAAAGATCGGCCATTACGCCGGTGCGGTGATCCAGAAGCTCCCGTTCATCCGGGCTCTCGTCATGATGAATGCTGATGCGCCCGGTCAGCCTCTTTTCCCGGGTTAAAAGTTCCCAAAGGTCAACCCCTACTGAATAGGGCGCATGAGGCGTGATGGAGTGGGGCAGGCTGGCATCGTGAAATGATTTTGCCAGCTGGAGTGCCTGATCAAACCTCACTACTGCGGTTTCCGGGTTCAATCCGAATACCTCGATGAATGTATGGTATCGAATGCGACTTATCTTCTTGACCGGCAAAGTAATACCGGTGTTGCTGACGTCTCCGACAGCGGAGATCCCTTCCCTGAACATTTTTCGATCGGCCTCAGTTGCCGCCATCTGAATTTTCTCCGGATCGGACTCACGAATTTTGCCGATGGCCGAAACAAAGCCTGCAATACCGGTATGCTGCGGGATAAGTCCGGCGAGATGGGAAAATTCAAGATGACAATGGGCATTAACCAATCCGGGAATGATTATACCCGAAAAGAATTCGAGCCCGGCTTCTTCCACCGGCTGACCGCCTGTGCTCCTGATATTCAGGATTGTTCCGTCGTCGGCTGTCTCTATAATACCATAGCTGATGGGTGGGCCGCTAACCGGATAAATCCTGTGGGCTGAGAATTTTCTCATTCCGGGATGTTATTCGGTTTTTTCAATCTTAATTTCAGATGCCTGCCGTTTTTCCAGATTTTTGATCACCTGTTCATAAATCCGCGCATAACCGGCAGGATTTCTCATATACCAGGCCACCGATGAATCCATCTGTGCTTTGGTGATTCCGTGTTTTTCAAGAACCGACGGGAAATAAAAAAGTGCCTTATTGCGTTTCTCATCCAACCGGGAGTTGTCGACCAAAAGCATGGCATCAGCAAGATGGGTATCCACCAACAGTTCAACCATTTTCTCTTCAGACAAGATTCCTTTCTTGGATTTGGACCGGCCTTCTCCACAGGAATTCAGTACCAGAAGAATTATTAATATTGGGTATATCAGATTTTTATTCATTTGAATTTTTTCATCAATTCAGATGCAAAAACGAAATCATTAAGCACTTTGTTATCGCTGATAAGGATTTCTTCGCGCGAACCTTCCCAGCATTTGCGCCCATCCGAAAGGAAAAGAATGTTGTCGCCAATTTCCATCACCGAATTCATATCATGGGTATTGATCACGGTGGTTATGTTGAATTCGAGTGTAATTTCACGGATCAGGTTATCAATCAGGATGGCGGTTTGTGGGTCGAGGCCAGAGTTGGGCTCATCACAAAACAGATACCTTGGATTCAGTGCAATAGCCCTTGCGATAGCAACTCTTTTCTTCATGCCGCCGCTGAGTTCGGCCGGAAAAAGGGCATTGGAGCCTGGCAGATTAACCCTCTGCAGACAAAAATTCACTCTTTCCAGTTTTGTATTTCTCGACCAATCGGTAAAGAAATCCATAGGTAGCCGGATATTTTGCTCAACGGTCAGGGAATCAAACAGTGCACCGCCCTGGAAGACCACACCCATCTGCTGCCTGAAGTTTCGTCGCTGATCGGAATTCAGTCCCGTATACAGGTCGTTTCCATACCAGATTTCTCCGCTATCTGGTTCAAACAGGCCAATCAGGCATTTGAGCAGAACGGTTTTTCCGGAGCCGCTGCGACCGATGATCAGGTTTGTTTTGGCTTCAGCAAAAACAACGGAGATTTCGATAAGAACATCGCTCTTGTCGAATGATTTTGATATGTTGTCGACTCTGATCATCCAAGCATTATTTGTGTTATCAGATAATTGGTAACCAGTATCATGATCATGCTGTAAACCACTGCCAGCGTGCTCGACCGGCCTACTTCAAGAGCTCCGCCTTTGGTGTAATAACCGAAATACGCCGAAATCGAAGTGATCAGAAAAGCAAATACCACTGCTTTGACCAGGGTGTATACAACCTTGAATGAGTCATATTGATAGCGGATTCCGTGAATATAATCGGCACTGGTCATGAGGTGTGCGGCAATCGACACCACCCAGCCGCCGATGAGCCCGATAAAAATGCTCAATAACACCAGAACCGGCGTTGTGATTATCATTCCGATAATTTTTGGCTGAACAAGGTAGGCCGCTGAATTGATCCCCATGGTTTCGAGAGCGTCGATTTGTTCGGTAACCCTCATGGTGCCTATTTCCGATGATATATTGGAGCCCACCTTCCCGGCCAGGATCAGGCACAGAACGGTAGACGAGAATTCGAGTACCAGCGTATCCCGGGCTGTGAATGAATAGTAAAAGGTTGGAATGAGCGGATTCACCAGACCGGAAGCCAGGTGGATGATAACTACCATCCCGATAAAGAAGGAGATGATGGCAACGATTCCGAGTGAGGATACCCCTAATTTATCGATCTCACGAAAAATCTGGCGGAAATAAATCCCGTGTTTTTCGGGTTTCGCAAATGTGCGCCGCACAAAAACAATATATCTTCCGAGGTTTATAAGCAGCCCCATAGCCAACCTAATTTTAAACCAAGATAGTAATAAAATACTTAATATTGCCGATGGATTTTTGGAAAATGTGTTTATTGGAAGGGTCCGGGGAATTGGTTAATAGTTGGCTGATTGCATCTCCGGTACCCGTGGCTTTGGCTAAAAACCGCCGGAGTAAGCATGGCGATTTCAGGGCACCTCGTCAGGGACGGCCTGCTCTGATAACAATTAATCATGATTTGCATCCGGTTGAATTTTTGATTACCCTGGCGCATGAGATTGCCCATTTTCGAAACTGGAAAAAATTTGGACGAAGGGTCAGGCCTCATGGCGCTGCAGGTTCATCCGAGCAGCTAAACCGGTTACTTGGGAAAATGGTAGAAGATAGTGGTGTTCTTCGTGTAGCAGATCTTCCCGAAGGAACCCGGTTCACACTGAGAAGCGGGAAAAGTTTTATCAAGGGGCGAAAGCTCAGAAAGCGCTACCAGTGCCGTGATGCGGTTTCATCGAGGATATATTCTGTGCATCCGATGGCAGAAGTAAAAGAAACATTAGTATCTTAGGATCATGGACAAAAACAATTTTTGTGTTATCATGGCAGGCGGAATCGGCAGCCGGTTCTGGCCTTATAGCCGAACAAGCAAACCCAAGCAGTTTCTCGACATTCTGGGTACCGGCCAAACCCTTCTGCAGCAAACCATTAGCCGATACAAAGATATTTGTCCGATAGAAAACATCCTGATTGTGAGCAATGAAGAATACGGTTCGCTGATTCTTGAACAATTGCCGGAAATAAAAGCCAGTCAGGTTTTGCTTGAACCACTTCGCCGAAATACTGCACCTTGCATCGCGTACGCTAACCAACGGATTGCCATGATCAATCCGAATGCAAATATCATCGTAGCTCCCTCTGATCATCTGATCGGGGATGAGAAGGAGTTCAAACGGATCATCCTGAAAGGGATCGATTTTGTTAAAAGCCGCGATGTATTGTTAACCCTTGGGATCATGCCCAACAGGCCTGAAACCGGTTATGGCTATATCCAGGTGAACGGGCATGAGGATCTCGATGGAAATAAAGGTCTTCGGCAAGTAAAAACATTTACCGAAAAACCGAATATTGATCTGGCCCGTATTTTCGTCGAAAGCGGAGATTTCTTCTGGAATTCCGGGATGTTTATCTGGTCGCTGGGATCTATCACACGGGCTTTTGAAAAATATCTCCCCGAAATACAGGGATTATTCAATGATGGGCTCAACTTATACGGAACCCGGGAAGAGGCTTCTTTTATCCGTCAGGTTTACGGAGCCTGCAGTAAGATATCCATAGATTACGGAATTATGGAGAAGGCTGATAATGTGTTCGTTTTATGTGCAGATTTCGGTTGGTCCGACTTAGGAACCTGGGGAAGTCTTTATGAACATCTGGTGCATGATGAATCTGACAACGGTATTGGCAACGGGCAGGCCATCACCTTCCAGGCACACCGTAATGTTATTCATGCACCCAAAGGAAAGCTTATTGTTGTGCAAGGCCTTGATGATTACATTATCGTTGATACCGATGATATACTCATGATATGCCGCAGGAAGGACGAACAGCAAATCCGCACGATGGTGGATGAGGTGAAGCTTCGGGGAGGCGGGAAATTTATCTAATCCTTAATATTCCCACAGGTCGTGTTCGAACTGAAAGATCAGGTTTTCGATCCGTTCAGCTTCCTGCAAAGATTCAACGCCAAGGGTATAGTCAGCAACGATCCTGTTATTATAGACGTTGCTTTCCTGAACGATGAATCCGGTAAAAAACCGTTTATAGAAAATCTCGTCGAAGCTGCGTAATTCCGAATCATTAAATGTATTGAATACTTCTTTCTGAGCCAGGAAGTTACGTGCTTCGGGGTATTTTATCCAGAAAAGTTTTTTCTTCTGAATATTTTCCTTGTTGACATCATCCTGGTCAAAAAATACACGGATGGGACAAATTCCTATGATCCTGACATCGAGAACGGAACGCTTGCGATCGAAAAACCACATTTCTTTTACCATAATCTGCAAAACCTCATCCGTATTCATCACTCCTTTAATTGTAGTGGTGTCAGTCAAACCTGTTGCCACATCCAATACTCCGATGCGTTTATCTTTAACATCGAAATTTTTCATAACCTGATCATAGGTTATCAACTCTTTGAATTCATTGAAATCATCCATAGTCGAATAGGCCTGGAGTCCGCCGTCCTTGATGGATTGCAGCAGCAATTCAATCAGGTTAATACGATCGCCGACCGCTTTGGTTGGATAATAGAGCGGCTGGTTCATTTTTTCGCGCAGATCGATAATGCGCCACACCACTTTCGACCACATGATGTCGGCTTCCCTGACATGCGGATACTCGATCGGCTTCTTATTGAAGATATGTTCCTTTTTATAAACCAGATCCAGCCCCGACCAGGTTGCCTGATCCGTTGTTTTGGCTGTGTCTTTTACCTGGGCCGATAAGGGCAGGGTAACTGCCAGAATCAGGAGGGCTATGGCTAAATCGCGAATTTTTTTCATTTTCCAGTTATCTATTGTACCGTAAAAGTGATTGAAGTAAGCGGACGGGGAATTCCGTCAGGTCCTAGAGCAGTGATATCTTTAATGATCACAAGGTCGTCTTTCTTTCTGCTGCTGATCAGCCTTTTTTGTTCAGCGGTAAAAACAGCGCTATTGGAGGATTGGTCCTGAATAAAACTGCCGGTTGAAAAAACGACCACTTTAAATCCTGTGACTTGAAATTTCATATCAAACAGAAAGCCTTCCAGCTCTGCAATGACCCCTGTTTGAGCCTGCAGCACGTTTTTCTCGATCTTGCCGCCATTCTTGCCTCCCACTTTAGGAGTTGGGTCAGGAACTTTAAACAAACGATATTTCTCGACCGGGTAAGTTTGTGTGCGGCCATTGATAATGGCAGTAACCGTTAGCACGGCTTCGCCTTCAGCTTTCCTGGGACTGACTTCATATTGAAAATCGCCCACCTGTTTAATATCAGCATTGGTCATCTCCACTGTAATATCCTTGGCTGAAGCTCCGACTGCATTGATCTTCAGAGGATTGATTACACCTTTATAAAAAGCATTCATTTTGGTCGGTGCAGCGATCAGAGTTGGTGGAATCACCTCATATTCATCCTCAAACGTGTATCCTTTGATGCCGCCGTCGGGCGTTGTGAAATCGATTCTGCCGTTCCATTTAAAAATCCCGGTTTTCCCGGTGTTAACGGTATACATCCCACGTCCGTCGCGGTAAGGAAGTACCGACCCGCCCACTGTGATCCTGGGGTTAATCGTGGTATCAAATGCAGCCAGAAAAACATTAGCTTCGTAAGGACTGCCCAGAACTACCGTTTTGGATGTAGTAGGGATCACAACCGGTTTAAGCATATTAAATTTAAAGGATTGTGCATCGATGTTCCGGAAAAGGTAGTTCAGTACATCAGATTCGGCGTTGCGCACCTCTGACTGCATTTTTGTCATAAGGGTGATTACGCCGATCAGCGGCAGGTATTCAAAGTTATCCTGTTCCCAGGTACGACCGTTGTCTCTCCCGGAAGTCCGGCGCGGATCAGTAATAGATAAACTTTTACGGATCGAACCGATCAGAACGCTGTCATTCTGGCCAACTTCGGTCAGGAGGAATCTGCTATACTCTTCGAGGGAATTCCTGAGATCTTTTGCCCGGCTCATCCGTTCGCCACGAGCCTGAATCTGGTCAACCAACATGATCTGGGCAGGGATATTCAACTGATCCTGATTCTTTATGCTATCGAGTCTGGCACCTTTGCCATCAGCCTCGCGAACGATTTTCCATTTGTACTCGGTAATCTTATCGATCATCTTCTGCGACTGAACTTTAACAGAATCGGCTTTTTCCTTGAAGGGACCTACTTTAACTTTGTTAAGCTGGTACGCATTATCGAACGCAGCGTAAGTCAGGTTAT
>JAPLDV010000106.1 GCA_026391235.1 Bacteroidia bacterium
TACCCTTGATAATTTTGATAAAGTTCTCATGCCCCTGAAAAGTGGCATCATCTATCAATCAGATAATGGAACAGATACAAAAATTGCAAGCTACCGGTGTGCTGGAAAACCGGAGAAATATGCAAAGGATATCGCGCTGCCAATAATTATTTGTACAACCGGTAACCAGGGAACAGCGGTAATGACCGATCCGTATTTCACTACGCTTTACGATAAAGGGACCATTCGCTGGACCTATCCAAAAGAAGTTGGGCTGGAAGACTCCGTTGAGAGGCGGACGATCCTTGAAGTTGAAGGCCTATCCGATCTGGATGAGGGGATGAGCATGTATTATCAGACCATTCTTAAAGATGTCCCTGCCGGCCCCGCCTGGATGAAGGATATTGCCATGATCAGTTACGATTATATGAGTGATGATGGTAAAGGCTGGTACCTTGATATTGACATTTTAACCACCCTGATTCCTTTGGCCGACCGTCGGAAAGTTGCGCTTTGCCTGCATGGCTGGTACGATATTGTGGGCAGGTATTGCTTCAACAACAAAACAGGGAAACTCGATAAAACCTGGACCAATCGTATCCGGGGCATGGAATTGAGCCTGGCTGATCTCCACCGCCGGATAGCTTATGCAAAGGACCGTGGTTTTACCGTTCTGATGTATTTTGCAGATGGTGTACTGTCGAGCAAGGGATTACCTGATTTTAACAAGGATGAGGTTTTGGAGGAAGGCGGATGGAACGGGCCCGATGTAATTGGCGGGCCTTACCATAAAAATATTGCATCAGAAACTGTGGCCGGTTTTTACAGGAATTATGCGAAAGCCCTCTTCAGGGAATTTGCTCCCGAGGTGGCCGGATTTGTGTGGGACGAAACCTTTTATATTAAAGCCGGGACGCTGGGTACCAAACTCTACCCGGGCTACCTCGACCGAACCCAGATGCGGCTGGTTAAGGAAATTGCTTCCATCCTGCATTCCATTGCACCGGATAAGGCATTCTTCACTTCCGACTGTATCGGGGAGGAAGAATACTTCAGCGATGTGCCTCCTTATGCACTGCTTGCCGATGGTTGTTACCAGGATTCACACAACAAGCCTTCCTTCTGGTCCTATGGGATCTTCCCGAATTACCGGAATGTCATCTGGTCGTGCAACTGGACCCCGTTGACCAATTTCCGGTACACGGTTTTTGGAGTATACGCCTACAATACTCCTGTCGTTTTCACCAATGGATGGGGCGATGACCGGGGATTCTCCGAAATGAGTTTGGAGGAGCGGTCCAACTTTATCAGGCTTTTCAATTACCGAAAACAGTTTAACACAAAGTTGAAAGGGCTTTATGCGTTACCTCCCTATTTTGAGTTTCGACAATAACCCATTTCATTCTACTACTATTTTCCGGTACGACACCCCTGAATCATTTATCAAACGGATCAGATAAATCCCGCCGGAACGATCCGGCATTTGTATTACCTCGGTGATTTTTGATCCGGTGCGATACATTTTATCTATCAGGACCTTACCGGTTATGCCAAGCACCGACAATCTGACCGTACCCGTTCCATTTGGCTGGTACTCAATAGTAAATGTTCCATTATTCGGGTTCGGGTACACGATGAAATTACTCTGATCGGAAATTTGGTTAATGCCTGTTGTTTGCAAGGTCATTTTAACTTCATAAGATATTTGCCTTGAGCCATCCTCCGAAGTAACCAATATTTTTGTTGAACCGGGAATAGTTGCAGCGGGTGTGATGATTTTGGTTGCTTTTAGATTTTTTGTCGTTGCAGTAATCACCGGGATGATCCCGGTCCCCGGCAGGAATATCAGGTCATATGTATAAACAGATGGTGAGAATCCGGTTATAGTAGTTCCATCGACCCGCAGGTCGGCAAGTGTGGCATCAGCGGAAGATGCGATGATTTCAAAATTGGCTGAGATAAAAGTGATCTGATAATTCGGACCAGCGGAAAGATTTCCCAGGGTTATCGGATAAGTTCCGATACTTTCCCCGGGCTCGCGTGATAAATAGCCGGTGAAAACGTCGCCTGCAAGGAGAGCGGGAGTATAATAACAGGACAATACCGGATCGGGATCGCCGAATATCTTACTTTGCCCGTGGGAGGCTGTTACGGTTATTGGTTTGACATTGCAGATTGAAATGGTAACCGAAGCTGTGGCTGTTATTTCACAGCATCCATAGTTAGAGCTGATTGCATAGGTAATGGCATATCTGCCAGCTTTACTGGCTGACGGGGTGATTTCTCCGGTTGCCGGATCAATCACTAATCCCGTAGGTGTTGCGGAGAAAACACCTCCTGGGGTTCCGGTTAAGGTTACCGGTTGTTTTGTTTCAATGGATTTACAGAAAGGAGAACCTAAATAGGTAATTGAAGCAGTCGGTACCGGGAAGGTCGTAACCGTAAGGCTTGAGATTGCCGGACCATTGCAGCCCTCGGCAACCGCAGTGATTACGGAGGAGCCTGTCCAGGCGGCAACGAAAGTCATCACTCCGTTGGATGAATTGATGCTGTTTCCACCGGCCGAACTGGCACCATCCAGGTAAAAAGATATGCCTGT
>JAPLDV010000079.1 GCA_026391235.1 Bacteroidia bacterium
TTATAAAATGAAAATCCGAAAACTTAAATCCCTGTATTTTATCCCGTTGTTGTGTCTGCTAAGTCTGGTTAACGGATGCAAAAAAGTTGATGAGGGATTATCCTCGGTTATCTGGCGGATAAATTTCGACCTGGTGACCACTACCTGGGACATCCAGTTTATTGATGCAGCAACCGGCTTGCCAATTGGGGGAGCCGACAGTGAGGAACGTGTACAAGTCACTCTCTCCGGAGATGACCAGAGAAATATTGTGGACCTGGCCGGAGTGCGTCAACCCATATTTTATTCCTCTAAGGGTGCTCTTTCACTGGCTCTTCATCCCGACCGCCTCTCACCGCAACCCCTGACACCCGTGAGATTTGTAATCCATTCCAGCCATGCCTATTATTTACCGGTTAATGTTCAGGTATTAACCTATGAAGAGGGCATAATCCCGATTAAAATCTATCTGATCAGCCGGGAAAATGCTCCGGTAAATGTTGATTTGCTCACCCAAACGGGAGTTGGACCTCTGGTTGAAGGAAAGCTCAAGGATTCTTTGAAAATAACCAGCCCGGCAAATATGGCCTCGCTTAACATGAGTGCCGGTACTGAAGTTCTCGCTGCCAACGGTGCCCCGTTAGCCGGCACGCTTAATTTTACCTTTTCCTACTGGGAGGGAGGCACAGTTAATGGGCTAAAAACTCTACCCGGAGGCCAGATAAATGCCGATAGTGCCGGAACCCCCGGCCTGGTTTATCTGGCATGCGGAATATATGCGGAAATTCAGGATCAAGCCGGCATATATGCAGGCAGCGTTTCTCAGCCTATCGGGTGCACCGCCTTGATTAACGGGACGGTGATCAATCCTGCAACAAAAACCAAACTCACACCCGGTGAAGAAGTTCCGGTTTGGTTCATGAATCCGGGATCCGGCGTTTGGGAGAACAAAGGCACCACGATCCTCCAGGCATCACAGAACAAGCTGAGTGCAAATTTCAATCTGGAATCACCAGGAATGTATATGATCGGCTGGATCAGCCAAAATCTTTGTTCTTCTCCCTTACTGCTTCATCCCAAAACACCGGCCGAATACAAGGAGCTCCCCTACGCTTTTACAATGAATATCTATGATGTATACCAGGATGAGCTGAAATTCTTACGCTCGGTTGAAATCAGCGGTCAGGTAACAGGTAATTACAATTTACGTTTCTTGCCTGTCAATTCAGAATTGGTTTTCCGGTTTGAACCCTATACCGGCGAAGACAAACCCTATTACAAGATCCCAAACCCGATTTCACTCACCGGTTATTGCGAAGCCGGCAGTCCGGTTGATTTCGACCTCCTCCCCACTGCCAATAGCACCCTCAAACGAATCGAAGTCAATTTTATTGATGTTGAACATAATAATATCCGCTATACCCCAAAGGTTTTTCCCGGATATTATCGTAAATCCGGCACAACTACCTGGCAATCCACTTTTGTGTATCATGGTCAGGCATTTATTGTAAACCCGCAGGAAGGTGCGCTTTACCAGATGGGAGTCAATTTTAAGGGGAAATTTTACCTGAAGGAAGTAACAGTGGGCACAGAAGAGGTTGTGCTGGTGGAGATTGCGATGGATTAATGTTATCAGTTATCAGTTATCAGTTATTTGATGGGGTTGAGTTAAACAGAATAGTTATGAGACACAAAAACATTATCATACTTGTTGTTCTGCTGATGGTTAGTGGGATGACGGCCGGCTGGTGCCAAACAAAGAAGTTTTATTTTCCCACGGTTGATTGGAAAACAGGATGGGCAGCAGGATTTAAAGTTGGGACCCTGGGTCCGGGAATTGAAGGGGTCAAATCTGTCAATTCCAATTGGAATGCCCGGCTGGGGTTCAGTTTTATGCCATTTCCAATAAACCGGCACATTGTCATCAGTAACCTCGGTCTGGACGTATCGGCAAAAAACCGGATCGGCGGAGTGAATCTTCAGGGGGACTTTTTTTTCAGGCCCTGGTTCTATTTTACCGGGGGCCTGCTGGTCAACCTGATTCATAGTAATGTCAATATTAACCTGACTGATACTGTTCAGTATGGCGATATTTCAATTAATCCCGGTTTGATGGGCACTTTAACCGCCAAGGTAAGGCCAGGCTGGGTTGTTGCCCCTTTCCTGGGTATTGGATTCGGAAACGCGATTCCTTTAAATCGTAATGTTTGGTTCAATGTCGAGCTGGGAGTCATCTATAATGGCAAGCCGCATATTAGCCTGGATGGTCAGGGTATGATTAATCCCACTGCGTCGGCCGAAAATGAAAAAGCCCTTGGAACTGCTTTCAAGGGCTACCGGTTTTACCCCCTGTTTTCTGCGCAGGTAAACTACCGCATCCGTTGAGTTTATTTTTTTACGATCTTTTCTGCCGATCGTATTGTCATCGGAATTGACATCGGTGACTGCAACTGTGGTGAATCAATCGAAATGGTCCCCGACATGGAAGTTGTCGTTTCTGCACTATTAATCAACCCTGTTGCCTGATCCAGAAGCAAAGTCCCATCTTTGGCACCGAGCAGTTCAAAAGTAAGATTCATCCCCTGCATATCCATCGGAGGTGAATCCGGATCCTGGGAAATCTGAGCCTTTACTGAGATTACATTACCCTCTTCGGATGATTTCATCAATTCAAGTTTCGTCAAAACCTTAAAGGATATCATTTGATTGGTTTTGGATTCAACTTCCCAAGGTTTTTTTAGCTCAGCCCCCCCATCAGGGAAAGAAAGCATCAGACCTTCCAGGATTTTCTGGAATCCTTCTGCGGATGCAGATGCTCCGGCTGAAGCAGAAGCAATTTGCATGGGAACCCCTCCCAGGTTTTCCATCGCCTTATTCACCTTTTCAACGATCCCTTCCGGTGCCTTAACATCGGTGATTTTGCCGAGCGGGGAAAGGGTGAAGGAATACACTTCATTCAAACTTACCGCCATACCTTTGGCAAAATCCGGAACTATGGTGTCGGTAGCAGAATTGTACTTCATATCACCCATCGGGGTCGCTGTTGACATCGCAAAGGCAGCCAGTGCGACATTTATTACAAAGTCGCCCGCAGGGGTGACTTCAATCACCTTGAACTCATAAACATGTGAGTTGGAAAGTGTTGTGATTTGACTTTGTCCCATTACCTCCTGGGCTGTCTCCTGCGATAAATTCATTTCATACTTAAACTGATCCCCTGACTTAAAATGGTACTGCAGCTTAACTTTCTTAGCTTCGGCCTGTACAGCTGCCGCAAGTATCAGAGCCATAAATAAAAGGATTCGGGTTGCTTTCATTTTGGTAACAATTAGTAATCGGGTCTATTTGTCTGTGAAAAAATCAATTTGTTGCATTCTGCCCGCGAAGGTCGGTTTTATTAATGACAAATGAAACCGGGATTAATTAGATCCTGGTGATATCTTCAAATGGTAAACGTAGGTCGTTGCTAATCGCCATACACGTAAAAAAATCCGAAGAAAGATTATAACCTGTTGTATCACAAATACAAATAAGATAATTCCTGTGGCATTATCTATGATGGATGACCTAACCAGGTAGAATCCCGCAAATAATGCCAATGGAAGTGCCAGCAGCAATAACCCCAGAAAATAAAACGAAAAGAGACGCTTTAAGGACATTTTCAAGCACTTGAAAATCGTTTTAAGAACCTTCCTTGTGTCTTGTTCAAATAGTCTTGATTTAACCAGATCAGCAAGCAGAAATATATAGACCAATAAAATCAGATGACCGCCCATTAAAAAAAACAAAGGGCGCATAACCTGCTGATCCGTTAATCCAACCTGGGATCCGGTTGTCAATCCATAAGGTATATACAGGATAAGTCCGATAATCAGGTGAATAACCAGAAAATAAATGATGAGTTTAAGATACCGCCAGAAATATTTCCTGCCATGGACATGAAAAAGGGAGATAGAGAATTTACCCCTTGGATTGGATACCCAGGAAAATATGCCTCCGTTGAGATATACCTGAAACAGGAGGAATGCTAAAATCCAGGGCAAGAAACCTTTCAAATAAAAACCAAATAATTTGCCTCCGTTATTTAGTAATTCCCGAATAGCGGTGGCATCGAACCCGTTCATCAGGGAATCCGGCAGTTGGCTGTTTCCTGCAAGAGAGCGAAAAAGACCATAAAACGGTATGGCCAAAAGGAGGGCAATAACCAGATAGGATAAGTATATCAGCATAATCATCCGGAGAGATTTCCAGGCTGCCGAAAAACCGTATAGAAAAGATGAAATGGCTTTCATGGTTGGTAAAAATTTGAATTAGGCAAATAATGACATCGAGTGAATCAGGTTCTCAACAAAGAAAAGGAACCGGGCTGTCCATTTCAGCGCCGGTTTAGAAGAAGGATGGGCTACATAGCTATTATTGAGCAGATTAGCATCCAGTAATATCTTACTTGCCGGATCGATACAGGCGGAAACTACGCGTGCCGGTCTTTCATAGACCAGGTCATATACTTTGTCCTTCCCGTCCCATCGCTCTGTTATCTGTTCGCCGTTGTCGAATCTGACAGCTATTTCAACCGGAATTATACCATCCTGAAGTCGCTCCAATTGAATGACTGAACGGTACATCCCCTCAACCTTTTCCGATTTAATAAAGGTTTTACTGCCGCCCTTATCGAACAAACCTCCTTTCTCAATCACGGGAAGAACACGGATAGTCCGGATCGCATAATCTACTGAAGCAGTGCCAAACAGAAATTGATCAAAGAACCAGTTCAGGTTTTCGCCGAAACGGTTTCCGTATGATTCTGTGACAACTTCATTCACAACGCGAACAAAATCATGGCTTGACGGATGCCTGAATGCCCACCGGTCGTAATATTTTTTAAAGATCCTATCCATGGTTTCCTGTCCGATCATCCGTTCAAGGGTATTGAGCATGGTGGCCGGTTTTTGATAAACACTTGAACCATAAGTATTTCTGGGAAAATTCCAGGAATTATTGAATGTTGCTACCAGGTTTGGCCGATATCCTCCCAACCAGGATATCCGCGAAAACTCCACGTCGCCTATATGAAAAAAGGGAAATCCGAACATGCTGGTTTTTTCGCCGTATGCCCAGTCCATGATACGGTTTTCCCAATAGGAGTTCACCCCTTCATCGAGCCAGGGTTCCTCAAATTCATTACTGGCTAGTATACCCATGAAGTATGCATGCCCAAATTCATGAACGGTAACCATTTCCGGCAGCCGGATCTGAGCCGGCAGCATATAGAAGGTACCGGCCGTGATCATGGTGGTATACTCCATGCCCCCTGCGCCCTGGCCGTACGAAGGAGGGTCGATGATTGTCAGGTGGTTCCAGGGATATGGCCCCACATGGTTTTCGAGGTATTCCAGTGCAAATTTTGCCGCTTTGATATGGCGCTCTGCCTGATAAAAGTGTTCAGGCTGAATCAGCAGCTTAATATTCACATGTTTCCATTGGTCCTCCACCACTTTATAATCCTTTGAGGCGGTCCAGGCAAAATCAACAATATCTTCAGCACGGTAGGAGAGAGTCTGTTTTCCATCAGCCTCCTGTTTGTTCATCAGTTTACCACCGCTGCCAACCACGTATTCCTGAGGCAAAGTAATATCCACCTGATAGAGGCTGTGGTTCGAATAAAACTCCGAGTTTGGATGGAACTGGTGGGTATTCCAGCCTCCCTTTTTAGCATAGCGCATTCCGGCAGGCTCATACACGCCCAGTTTCGGGAACCACTGGGCCACAAAGAAAAAATCTTTGCTAAAACCGGTCCGGAAGCTTAGTTTAGGAAGTTTGGATGTAAAGCGGATTTTTACCCGGATGGATGAATCGGGCAAAACTGCGTTGATCAGCGGCACCGACACTACCGTCTGGTCTTTGCCGTACATATCGGGAGCAAGTGGTTTCTCATCGGGTAAAGTCAGTTTATCCGGGGCCAAATTCTCATCGGGTTGGATAAATTTCAGACGGTTGGTAAGATCTTCGCCCTGACTGGTGCGTATCTCATCGATGTCGACAAAACCATAATCATTTCGACCGGATTCCGCTGTCCGCCCCTGCGCCTTGAAAGCAGACCTTGCATTTTTAAAAGCATTGAGGTACATGTGAAACTGCAGGTCATGTACAGTATCACGCGACGGATTTCTCCAATCCAGTATTATCTCTCCCTTCACCGTCTGGGATACAGGATCGAGTTCAGCTTTGATCTTGTATTGGGTAATTCTGGGACTCAGGGGAGCCGGAAGTATTTGCTGCGTCACGGCCGGAGGCGAAGCTAACCCAAAGGCCATCGCAAGAATCAGGATAAACACAGGTTTCATCGTCATTATTTTTTGAATCATTGAGGCTTAAAGGTAAAAAAAAACCGGCTGAGATAAAATCTGCCGGATTTTCTGGTATGAGCCATGACCGGGAATCGAACCCGGAATTGCGGTTTACGAAACCGCTGTTATACCATTTAACTATCTTGGCTTAAAATAGGGGGGCAAAGATAGAAACGATTTTTATTTTTGCCAAAGTGTTTGCATTTTCCAAAAAACCAGTATTTTCGCAAAAAATCCACAACAATGCAAACAATGAGTACCGTGTTTCTTGTGGATGCCCCGATTATCTGTTAACCGGGCATCCGACCCCGGCGCCGGCTTGACGGCAACTTTTCCAAAATCTTTTGGTTCAATCTACTTTAGTCTTCCATGAAGTTCAATATCAATATAAAACAATTACGTAAAGATCTATGGGAATCCATTGCGGGTACTGAAATGGATTTTACTACCGGGAGTATTGGCAGGGCCGTATTCCTGTTATCTGTTCCGATGGTTCTGGAAATGGTTATGGAATCGGTTTTCGCGATTGTCGACATTTATTTCGTTTCCAGGCTAGGTTCAGAAGCGGTTGCAACGGTTGGTATCACAGAATCCCTGATTACTATTGTTTATTCCATTGGCAGCGGTCTCGCTGTAGCAACAACAGCTTTGGTAGCCCGCCGAACCGGGGAAAAGCGTCCTGAAGAGGCTTCGAAAGTCGCTTTTCAAGCCATTTTAACGGGGGTTTTGGTGTCACTTCTGTTCGCAGTTCCCGGTTTTTTTTGGAGTTCTGATCTGATCCGGCTGATGGGCGGATCTTTGAAAATGCAGAACGATTTATCGGAATATACTCGTATAATGCTGGGATTCAATGGTATAATTATCGTTCTATTCATCATTAACGCGGTGCTCAGAAGTTCTGGTGATGCTGCTATGTCGCTCAGGGTTTTAGTTATAGCCAACCTCATCAACATTATACTGGACCCCTTACTGATATTCGGTATTGGTCCGTTTCCAGAGCTGGGAATCAAAGGAGCGGCGATTGCAACGGTAACCGGGCGGGGAGTTGGGATATTATTTCAATTTTTCTTGCTTTTCCGTGGAAAAAGGAGAATCCGGATCACTCTTGACGACATCCGGATCGATCCGCATACCATGTTGCAGATCATAAGGTTATCACTTGGAGGCATCGGCCAGTCATTGATTGCCACAACCAGCTGGGTTGGAATGGTCAGGATCATCGCCACTTTCGGGAGCAATGTCGTTGCAGGATATACCATTGCCATACGTATTGTCATTTTTGGCTTATTGCCCTCGTGGGGAATCAGCAATGCAGCTTCCACGCTGGTTGGGCAAAACCTGGGGGCTGACCGGCCCGACCGGGCCGAGCGGTCGGTTTGGATAACAGCGAAGATGAATATGATAATCCTTTCCATTATCGGATTGATCCTGGTGCTGTTTCCTGGTACGTTTATACGGCTGTTTATACAGGACCCGGAGGTTATCTTGCCTGGTATTCAGGCCCTTCGTATCATCAGTATCGGATTCCTGTTTTATGGCCTCGGAATGGTTATGATTCAATCGTTCAATGGTGCCGGGGATACGGTAACTCCGACAAAGGCTAATTTTATTTGTTTCTGGCTGATAGAGATTCCATTGGCCTGGATCCTTTCCAAACCAGTCGGAATGGGACAGACAGGGGTTTTTATTGCAATAGTGATAGCCGAAACCCTTTTGACCATCCTTTCATTATATCTTTTCCGGAGGGGGAAATGGAAACTGAAAAAGGTGTAGGCAGTTTGAGCCTGTTTATATACCCAGCTTTCTCAATTCAGCCTGATGAAGCAGGATAGCCTGGCGGAGTCCGTACCTCTCTTTCAAAACCTGTGCCAACTCCCATCCTTTCCGGATGGCTTCTTTGTCAAAACTCTCTAAAACAATGTATTGGAATTTTTTACCCGTTAATCTCACTTTAACCGATTTCATATAATTGTCGGCGATGAAAGCTATAGCGCCCGCATCTGAACCTTCCCTGAATTCGACAGTTTCCCAACGATCCCCGAGATCCTCCACTTTGCGGTTCCATTCGTGACCCAGGGGAATGGTATCCGTGAGGATATAATTTTCCTGGTCATAAACTCTTAAACTGGTATGATCGATCCACTCTTTCCCATAATAGTGTGAAGTCAGCCAGATATCGCCGTTCTCGTTCAATGCTATCTTTAGGAACGTCCGGTTCCAGGAAGACTCAACGTTTTGGCGTTTATGCTCATAGGTACCCGGTTGCCCTGCCTCTCCCGGAGAGAAAAGGAAATCTTTGGAAAGTTCCGGCAAACGGGATTCCAGCCCTTTCAGCAAGGCTTCAGAAGTTTCAATCAGCCCTTTGTGATAATCAAGAGCAATGTTGTTTTTCCTCCTGAGGGCCTCTCCAACAATGCCAAAATCTTCCTTATTCCATATCATCATGGAATCCAGAAGCTGCATGGCCGTTGAGAGTTCGTGACTGGCAACCAGAGCATCAGTACGCTGGAAATCAGACTGTGCCTTCTTTTCAGCCGCTGAAGTGCAGGAAGCTAACTGACTGATTATCAATATAGTACCGCTAAGTAAAGAAAATAATCTCATAATATGCGTTTTCATCAAAAATAGTGCATTAAACCTTTGAGTTGTCAATTATTCTAAACCAATATCCGGTTTTTCGCTAAATTGCCGCCCATTTTTTCCGATATGTATACCCGATGAAGCATCTGTTCCGTTTTTTCATCTTTTTGGTCATGATTTCTTCATGCGAGACCAACTTTAATCCGAATATTCCAGCCAAGCCAATCCCTGTTGTTTATGGCATTATCAGTCCTCAGGACAGCCTGTATTTCATAAGATTAACGAAAACCTTCATCGGAGAGGGTGATGCTTATGATTTCGCCCGGATTCCGGATTCCATCTATTATCAGGATGCACTGGTTTTTCTCGAAACCCGGGATCTGAAGGGTAAATTGATTGAACGGATTCAGTTGGAAGAGCGTACTAATTCATTTACGGCCTGATTTTTTCAGTGCGAGCGGCCAGCCGTATGAGTTGAATTTGCATTTAGAGGCTGTGATTCCCGGATATCCGGATACTATACGTTCAGTTACCCGACTGCGAACGGTTCCCAAGCTCATGGAACCCAGGTCCATTTTTGTTAAGGTGTACTTTTACAATGATTATCCTTTCTGGATGCAATGGATGGATACCGACACCGAAAGCATGTATCAGATTCTTGTAAGGATGCATTACACTGATTTTTTGTACGATGGCGAAAGAGAGATGGTAGCAGAGTGGGTCCTCACCGGGATCGATGTTAACCTGACCAGCTTTCCCGGTGGCCAACGTAAGGTTTATTCCTATTATTTCAGACCCGAGAATTTCTATTCAAAGGTCAGGAGTGTGATCAAGGAAGATCCTGAAGTAGAGGCAAGGTTATGCAAAAAATTGGATTTCATTGTACTCTCTTCCAACCGGGAAATGGAATATTACCGGAATGTTTATGAAATATCTGATGATTATCACGGGGCGGGATATTCCAACATCGAAAACGGCTATGGTTTATTCACCACCTATTCTTCCACCGGTATTTATGGAATGACACTAGGCCCGGATGAACTTGATTCGCTGGCAAACGGCAAATACACGAAGAAACTGAAGTTTAAAAATTACTAAACAGCTGTGAAATAGCTCCTTAAAGACCTGTTTTGATAAAGCTGATCTTCGAATATTCTTCACGCTCGAACAAAAGTCCGACCTGATTAGATCCCATATCAGTGAGATGAGAGTAGGCGAATGAACCGGGATAAACCGTTTTATAAACGTCCCATGTTTTTGCATCATCAAAGGATATCCGCAGGACTCCGTTTATACGGTCGTTTTCATTGGCGGGGTTGCAGAAAACTATCGGGGCGGGTTTTGCTGAGGAAGAATTGAGCCTGATAATCGATGCCATACAAACCGGATCGGGAAGTTGAGGTTCATCCACCAGGCCGGTCCAGTTGATACCGCCATCACTGCTGACTCCAATTTTCCGGCATTTATGGCCACCTTGGATTCTGGTATTCAGCATAACGGTTCCATTGGAAAGCTCAACCATCTGAACTTCATTTCCATAACCCGGATCCTGCTCGAAAGCCACCTCTCCGTATGCCCAATTCTCCCCCAGGTCATCGCTATAGGCTGCATACGTTTTCCAGCGGTTCACCGGTCCCTGGTTAAAAGGCATGATCACCCGTCCCTTATGCGTACCAAATTTTAGCTGAATTCCGTTTCCCGGGCCGCTTGCGATACTGGTGGCGAAAGTCGGGCGCTTAACCTGCCGTGTGATTTCCCTTCTTTTCGACCAGGTAACACCATCGTCGTCGGAATAAATGATCCAGGCCCGACAGGTGGTATCGCTGTCAAAACCCGGACCGACCAGGGATTCATGATATCCTTTCGGGTAGATCTGGAAGACCAATAAAATCCTTCCTGTTGGTTCAACCTGAACTACTTCGGGGTTGCTCAGGCAATTATCCCCATCTTCAGCAATTACCTGAAGCGGCAGCCAGGTTTTTCCCTGATTTGAGCTGCGTTTTAAAACGATATCATTGGCCGCATGATCGCTAATGCTTGCCCTGCCCTCGCAAAAAGCGAGCAGTGATCCTTTCTGCGTACAGAGCAATGCTGGGATGCGATATTGCGGATAGCCATCGGTGCCGTTGATAAAAACATCAGTAAGGGATGCCGGTTCCTGCGAGAAGAGGCTTGCTGACATCAGTGTTATCAGGCAAAACAACCAAAGTCGGGCTCCCGACAACTGATGCCTGATACCCGATACCCGATACCTGATACCCGAAACCCGTTTCATCGTATTTATTTAACTATCATGCATTTACTAATCTTTACATCGGTAAGCATACCGTCGCAGCGACCTTTGATGGTAACCGGCTGGCCCTCACTGAGGGCATGGATTTCAGCTTTCTGTTTAACGGCCTGAATACTGTCGATGGTGCAGGTAACTCCCATCATCGGATCCACGAGAGTAAGGGTTACATTGCCCTTCTCATCATTTTCGACTGATACCACGGTGGATTTCAGAAGCAAGATTTTACCGCCAAACTTCTCAGTTGCTGCTTTTTCACCGGTATTGAAAACTGAGAAAAGTGAATCGGCAGTAAGTTCGAAATCAGGCTTCATCTTTTCGATGGGTTTCTCCGTTCGCAAAAATCCATACCAATAAACAAATCCGGCGGCGAGTAAAACCAATAACGCTCCGATTCCGACCAACCACCAAAATTTTAATTTCATGAGGGTTTGATTTGGTGAGTTACTTTTTAGGAGTGTAAAGCTGATAATTCATCAGAACGGTCAGTTTCATCGAATCAGCAAAACTCTGCCTTACAAGGCTTGGGATTTTGATGCCATAATCCTCGGGGTTCACTGAAAAACCTGATTCCCCAACGATTTTATCTTTGTCGATGGCAAGGGTTCCTTCAGACGCAATTTCTTTTGTCACACCGTGAATCGTTAATTTGCCGGCAACCTTTACCGGGTATTTCCCGGGTTTGGCAAAATCGATGGCATTCAGGTCGGAAATTTTCCCTTCGAATGAGGCTTTTGGAAATTTCTCCGACTCCATATAGTTTTCATTGAAATGTTCCTGCATCAAGGGCTTGGCAAATTGAAAAGATCGGTTGAGTACCGCGAAAACCATATCTCCGGTTGATATATCCAGGAAACTGGTAACCTGATCGTTTACACCTTTGATATCCTCCATTGCCGTATGGGAGTAAAAATCGATATGGCCGGTTTTGGTAAAGTAGCGGTTCTGAGCCGATACTGACAGCGAGAAGGCCAGACATATAGTCAGGCATATCATCCTGGTTTTCATTATTTCTTTTTAGAATTTAACGTGAAAACACGGGAAATGTTAAAACCAATATGAATATCTTTTTTCAGCCATGATCCTGTGGTTTTGCCGATAAAGCCACCCTCGCGCATTCCCTGGGAATTGGTCATCACGATCTGAAACACGTGACCGCCGGTTTCTATATCAAATCCAATGGACAAAGGATTATACATTTTCTGGGTTGTCCGCTGCGGGGAAGGCCTCAGGACGTAAAAATATTCACAGTTCAGCGCCAGGCGATTGGCCAGTTTATACCGGCCTGCAACTCCCATTGCAAACAGATCATTCTGATCCATTTCCGTAGGTACAAGATTGCGGTGAACCAAGGTTGGCATAAGCTGGATGGTCATTTTCGAAAACTTCCGGGCGATGAGTAATTGCTGGGTAAAGCTGAGCCGGGAGGAAAAATAATTAGTTCGTGACGTGTCGCTCCATTTCAAGCCGATGGTTTCGATAGTTGAAAGATAGCTTATGGTAAGGGGGAAAGAACCTTTCCCCGATTGTTGATTAGCTAAATTGTATCGGGCAAATCCATCGATGGTTTTCTCAAAAGTTCCGCGCCCGATACCGACCATAAGACGATCGAACAATCCATATTCGAGGCTGAGATGGATATTCGACTGATCGAGTCCGAAAAATTCATAAGCCCCGGAATTCACGCGGCCGAAACGGTGGGAGACCCGGAAATCAAGTTCTCCCTTTTTGAGTTGTTTCACTGAGTGGCCGTTTATAACACGTGTAGCTTTGAACAGGGCTTCCACGGGTTGCGGACCATTGGTTGATTCTTCGGCCAGGAGGTCGTTCAGGTTTTGGGAGAACAGGCTTGACCCGGCGAGCAACAGGGAAAAGACAAAGGGGATGGTGATGTTGTGTTTCATTTGAGGAGGTATCGGGTGTCAGGTATCGGGTGTCGGGTTAGTTATTCAGTGCTCCTTTGTCGATCCAGATTTTGATTTTATTCAGAGAGCAGGTG
>JAPLDV010000243.1 GCA_026391235.1 Bacteroidia bacterium
CTCATTCACAGAATTAATTTCCTGTATGATTTATTTATACCGGATAATCAAAATATCAAAGCTAAGGAGATAATCAAACATGGCAGGAGGTAACCCGTGAAATTATGCGTTTTTGGAAGTAGAACCCTCATAGGGCAGAAGGACTCGGAATTTATAGAAGAAAAGATAAAAGAATTTCACCAGATAAACAAAATAGACTATATCTTAATTCCCGGCAGCATCGATGGCGCGTGCCGTTTGGCTTTCAAGGTTGCAGAAAAATTGTGCATTCCTGTAACCCTTTACTTTTATAACAAACGTGATACTGACAGCCGGTGGAGAATGATAGATTCTATCAAGAGCAGAACACGGCAAATAATAAAAGAGGCCGATTTCTTTTTGGTTTTCCACGATGGGGAGAGCAAGGGCACTTTGTGGGATTTGAAGCAAATAAAGAAAGTAAACAAAGGATTTGAGTATTTTCTTTTGGATAAAACCCGCGAAAGTGCTATTGACTTTGATGGATTTAACCTTGATGGATTTAACCTTGACGTATTCAACTTTGGATTTGTCTTATCAGGAGAGTGAGAAATGAAAAAGCAACCACCTAACCCCAAACTCGAAATCATCTACCTCCCCGTCTCTTCCCTTGTAAAACTTCCTGGCAACCCCCGCAAGGATACCGACCCTGAAGCTATCAATAAACTTGCCGCGCTTATCAAAGCTCATGGCTTCCAAAATCCCTTACAGGTGTTTAAGGAGAACGGCAAATATACCATCATCGCAGGCAACCACCGGTTCGATGCAGGTATGACATTATCCATGATAGAATTTCCCTGTCTCGTTTATACTGGAAATAAGAAAGCTGCCCTTGCTCGTGCTATCTCTGATAACAAAAGTAACGCCTGGACAGATTGGGACTTCCCACTTTTGAAAGATATGTGTATAGAACTGGACAACGCAGGTGATTTTGATATGTTCACAACGGGATTTGAGCAAATAGAACTTAATGAAATGTTCGGGGTGGTATCTTTTCCCCCAGGGACAGAAGCAGATCAAGGTCGGCTTGATGAAAAGAAACCTATCACCTGCCCGGAGTGTGGACATTCATGGGTAAAGTAGATTTGAAAATAGACTGGGCAACACATGAAGCAGCCAAGTATGCTGTGACGCATTGGCATTATTCTAAAAGTATGCCCGTCAATAAGACAGTTAAAATGGGCGTTTGGGAGGACGGTGCTTTTGTCGGAGCTATAATATTCTCTTGTGGGAGTGCAGGCGTGGGGTCAATTGGCAAATCTATGGGTATAAAAAATACAGAAATTGCAGAATTAGCAAGAGTTGCCTTAAAAATTCATAAAACAAATGTAACACGTATCGTATCAATAGCACTATCATTTTTAAAAAAATCACAAACAAAATTAAGACTTATCGTGAGTTATGCAGACCCGGAAAAAGGACATATAGGTTCAATCTATCAGGCTGGGAATTGGGTTTATGTGGGAAGGTCAAAACCCGATATGGCTTATATTGACGGGGGGGGGCGAAGATGGCATTCGAGAAGTGTGTCAGAAAGTGGTTATAAGATTCGTTGTGGCGTTAAAGCTCATTGTCTCAAACCATCAACAATGAGGGCGGTTAAAGTGGAACCAAAATATAAATATTTCATGCCCCTTGACGATGAAATGAGAAAGCAAATCGAACCTTTAAGAAAACCATATCCAAAGCGTGACAAGCAGGCGATAGCATCCTACCCGGATGACAGCGGCGGGGCAGCACCGACCGTCACGCTCCACAATGAAGAGGTGACACTATGAGAGGCGGTTTTAGGCCCGGTGCAGGACGTAAACCCGGTAGCAAAGACAAGAAGCCCCGGCAACAATCAGAGCAACATAATGAGCAAAGGGAAGAGGCAGCGAAGATTAGAAAGATGCTGTCCTTTGACATCATGGCCAAACGAAAGTTTTACCAGGAATATTTGACGCGGGTTAATAACAAAGATAAAGAAGGTAAACCTTTAGGACT
>JAPLDV010000647.1 GCA_026391235.1 Bacteroidia bacterium
CAACTCAGACTATGCGTGATGTCGGGATATAACCTGATCGCAGTCGAAGGTTTTATCAGTTTTTTCACCTCAGGAAGCGGTGTTCTTATCCATGGACCGTAAACGATTCCGCCAAACCACTCGTATTGCCGGTTAACATGCTCGTAGAATTTACCGTACCATTCTTTGCTTGGTTTAAACGCTTGTGGTGAAACCCAAATTTTGGCATTCGGGTGATATTTATGCAGAACAACGGCTACTTTCCCCAGCCAATTAAAAAGTTCATTGGGTTCTAGTTCGCCGGGATCTCCTCCAGGGACAAAAAGTGCATCAAGCTTAGGCAATACACCGAAAACTGTTTCCCGCTCATCGAGTTCTTTCTTTATTGAATCAGGCGAAGTGTAATCAGTTCCCATGTTGGGATACCACATCCAAACATCCAGACCATACTCTTTACAAATACGCGCCTGCTCTGCAATCATCTTAATAGCAGGCAATTTCATGTGGACACTCGAAAAATCATCGTCGGTACGTGGCGGCATAATTTCAATGCTGTTTGCCCCAAAAATTGCCAGATCACGGATGTAACTGTCAAATTGTGCAACACTCCATGCATCGTATGCATTCGTCTTCGGACGATAACCCATCTGATGCCCGCGGATAGGAAAAGCAGGAGTAGAGGAAATATTTAAAATATCCGGAACCAATACCTGTCCGTTCAGCAGTTCCATTTTCCTCAGCAGGCGGCCAACACCGTAAAGGGCACCACGTTCGTCATGGCCGGCAATGACAGCAGTTTTGTTGTCAAGAAGCACAATTTTATAACCATCTTTACCCGTTTCAGGCAGTTTCCGTATAGCGGCTTGATAAGCTTCCGGGAGCATGTCCATTCGCCCTTCTACAACAACAGCGATAAGCCGGTTGTCTTCAGCTGATTGTTTGTCAATAACCGGAAGAAAGAGATTGCTGCGTTTGTGAACCTCCTCTTGTAAAACCTGGACGGCTTTCTGCAATTGAACATTCTTCTTTTCTGGGAAGAATATGTTTGCCTTCGAAAAATCGATAATTTGTGCATAGCCCGTTTGAAATAAAAACAAGCCTGAAACAAGGATAGCGGCAATTTGCTTTGAACGATTTTGAATTTTCATAGCTTTGCTTTCAATAACAGTTTTTTGTCATTTGCGACAAACATTCGTGTACTCTGGGTATAATCATCACCGAAAGGGGCTTTGTATTTCAAATCGACATAAAACGCTTTAAAGCCCGATTCAGGATATTTGATCCCGACTGCAATTTCAGCCTTATTTGCCGGATTCAGGCTGGTATCCGACCATGTGTCATCCCTGAAATCCTGGTCCTTAGATTCGGCACTCCATAAAATCGCATCGACCAATAGCTCAGGAGTAGATCTGATTTTCAGGGTAATTGTTCCATTCTCTTCTGAAACAGAGTAATTACAGACAGGGTATTTCCCATTAGTCACAGTTGTTCCTACAAATGCGCTCAAAGTAGCGATGGCCTTCATTTTATCGCCCAAATCATGACGGGCATTCGGAGTATAACAGATGTGGTTATCACCCGGGATACTATCGATATAGTTTTTAACGGCATCAACCGGCCAGTAAGGATCGTTGGTACCCATGAAGATCATTTTGGGCATGGTCAGCGTTTTTCGGTACGAGTAAGGGTCGATCATTTTAACCAGTTCTTTGCCGCCAGGGTTAGACAGCTGCTGAGGAAGTCCCATTTTAACATAATCCTCAATTTCAATACTGTAATCTCCCCATACCGCCTTTTGGTAATCAATATTTACAGGCATATTCAGCACATCTATTACCATCGGGCCGATGGCCTTTACCCGTTTGTCATTAGCACCGGACAACCAGGTTGTCCATCCCCGTTTTGATGCACCCGACACAATAAAATGATTTATCTTTCTTTTCACCTCCTTTTTAGCGAATTTCTGTACAACATCCATTGCCCTGACTGCACTTTTGGTCATCGGAAACAATAATGGCCATGTGAAATCATGATCTTTCAGATAATTATTGAGCGTGTAAGATATCAGTGCATCTTCTTCCAGATTGTCATATAAAGGTTGGTTAGGTATTTGCCAGACAATTGCAACTATCGTCATATTGGTCTTTGCTAACTTGCTCATGGCAGTTGTTAATTCTTCGGTCCATTCATGTGTATTGGGCTTCCCATTTTCCACACTGCCGCCGGTAATAAACAACAAAGCATCATTATATTTTAAAATATCGGGTACCATCACGGTCAATTCATGGTTCCAGTTAATACCGCGCCATTGTTGGGATGTAAATAAAATCCGGTATAATGTAATCCCCTCTGCTTTTGTTTGATCCTGAACTTCCCATTTAAATGATTTGTCGGAATTATGAAGATATGACTGAAGCGCAGTTTCAGGGGTGACAGGACTTTTCGAACAGGAAAATGCTATTGTGACCAGAAACAGAGCTAAAACTTTGAATAATGCTTTCATGATATAGGGAATTGAAATTTTTGTTGTGAACGTGTCATTCCCGCGGAGGCGGGAAACCTGTCACGCTATTCCGAGACCTTTATGGTTAGGGGCTGTAAGGTGACATACTGTGAGACTCTACATAAAGAATCAGGCAGGGGATATTAATGGAATATCTCCTGCCTAATTGTAAACACATCATTATCTACCAGGGTTTACCGGTACCCTGCAAAAGCCAGAATTTTGACCACGCGCTATTTTTCCCGTCGGGAGATGTATAGGTTGTAACTTCAAGCTTGTCGACTGCACCCGCACCATTTTCCGGATTAAAGTTCAACTCGTTAACTCCATAGTAAAACCGGACGGGCAATACGGATTTTTTTGCAGCAGGACCGGCAGTTAATTTTGGCAATCCGGTTCTGCGGTAGTCGAACCAGGATTCAGCGGCGGCCGACCAGCTGGCGATCCATTTTTGCTCCATCACCTGCTCCAGGGTTCCGTTATGGGCAACAACGGGATTAGCGATATAGGAACTGTAAGAATTACCGACTCCCCATGCATCCAGCGAAGCTTTTACACCGTTTTCGTAGTAATCTTTTGCGGTTCCGTTTACTGACCATCCCTTGATTGCAGCCTCCGACAGGATGAAACTAACCTCGGCTGCAGAAATCATTCTGGCCAGTAATAGGGGTCCTGCAGCTTGCTTATACATGCTGTTGATATGTGATACATGCGGATTAAGCGGTGCCTGTTCCAGGTTCGGACACAGGTTGTACGATTGCGGAATAATCGACCAGGCCGGGG
>JAPLDV010000402.1 GCA_026391235.1 Bacteroidia bacterium
CCGGTGGAATATCATGGATGACTCCTTCATTTTTGGAGGCAATTTGTTCAAGTAATACCTGCTCAATTTCTGTATCGCATTGTTTAATCAGTTGACTGTAATAACAATATAGTTCATAATCCTGACGAAGTGTAAAGAGGTATTCTCTTGTCCATTGACCTTCCAGTGATTTTATAATTTCTTCCCTGGATGCCTTTATGCGGGGGTCCCTCATATCGGCAAGTATTTCCGGATTGCGCTCCCCGTCCAATATTGCTTTTACGATAGACATCCCCGTTTTTCCATCGATGTCACTAATGATGGTATGCAGCTTAATGTTCATTAGCTCCAATGCTTTTTGGATCCGGTTGAGGTTGGTCGATGCTGTACGAACCAGAGTCTTGCGTTGGCGAACCGTTTCACGCAAGGTGCGAGTCAGATTGTCGGGTTGAAAACTGGCAGTGAGTAATCCGCAGCTATGTAATTTCCGTATCCATTCCGCATCGCTCTCGTCGTCCTTTCTGCCAGTCACATTCTTTACGTGTTTGGCATTTACGAGATAGACCTCAAATCCTTCTTCCTGTAATAGAAGGAACAATGGAACCCAATAAACACCAGTACTTTCCATGGCTACGGACGTAACACCCTGTTCCTTCAAACACTTTGCGATTAAGTGTAGATCACAAGTAAAAGTCCCAAACGACCGTATCTCCAGTTGTTCAGAATTAATTGGAAGAGCTACCATCATTTCTGAGTCTGACACATCGATGCCGGCTACTTTTGGGTTGATTACGGTCAGTTGTGAAATCTTTTTCACCGTTCCAGGTTTTGTTTTAATTTTGCTCATAGCTTTTAATTTAAGCGGTTAAAATTGCCCCGTGCCCGATGGTTTTTGGGAGTTTAATTCTTTCATACGGCATCAAAGTGCCAATTTGGACTTTTAAAAACCAAACAGAACCAGACTCTTATAGGATGTTCATGCATCACAGAGATAACGGTTTACACTGCACGGGGCAACGCTTAAATTTATTCTTTTTGGCCATTCATTTCATAATGAGGAACTCAACTAGGATTTTGTTTGTAGGGGGTGACCAAGGTGTGGTCCAGGAAGGCTGATTGATATATGTGAATCTTCCAACGCACCGCCTTTTCGAAAGTTATTTTTATGGGGCCATATAGCCAACATACTGAGGGACTCTTATGTAACCGGTCTTTAAGTACCCACCCCAACCCCTCCCTGAAAAAGGGAGGGGCTCCTCTCTGAGGGAAATCCGGAGCTCATTCCCCCTCCCTTTTTCAGGGAGGGGGCCAGGGGGTGGGTACCTTTAAACGCTTCTGCACGAATCGTTTGCCGGTTATTAGGCTTAGGGCCGTTTGGCCACAAACTGCGGGACTCTACAGTTCCTCCTTCCTGGAAATATTTAACGGAAACCGGATGAAATCCCGCTTTTAATGCCACCGGCTTATAAATTTCGGTCAAAGGATGCAATCCATCATTATTGATCAATAAATAGTCGTCAATAAACAACCGGCCGCCATCATTCGTGGTAAGATAGATGGTGTATAATCCATCTTTCGGGATATTGATAAATCCTTCAAAATCGAAAGCGAAATACTGTTCTTTCTCACGTGGTTCGATGGTGAAAACGGGAACAATTCCGGTTTTCACGGGCTTAATGGTCTGGAAATCATTTACCATACGGAAATTCCCATGAATATACCGGTATGACAGGCCGGGTTCAACTTCTCCCGGGAGAAGTGGCTTGCTCATGCCTGTTTTATTAATTTCAGCCTGCGCGGGTAAACTCTTTTGATCACCCCGGAACGCCCTCATCCTGATGGTTGTTGATTCATTTACCACAAACGGTTCGCTGTATAACCGGGAATTCTGGTCAGGTACTGAACCATCAAGCGTAAAGTGTATTTCAGCTCCTTCAGTATCGCATGCCAGTTTAACCAATTTATCCTTCAAAAAGATTTTATCCGTGTCGATAATATACGGTGTTGTAACAATCGGGCCGACATCCATTATTTGCGGATGATCACTGGTTGAAGCCCATGCCTTGTTGGGT
>JAPLDV010000298.1 GCA_026391235.1 Bacteroidia bacterium
CTGAACCTTTTGAATTTCGGGTAATCAAAGGCGGAGTTTACGACTTGGAGGTTACTGCTGGTCAGTTTGCCGATGCTCACTTTCTAACGTGGCAATTACAGGAGAAGAAGATTCTGCAGGTTCAGCCGGAATGGTTGACACTCTACGCTACTGCTGAAAGGGTAGTGAAATGTAAAGCATATTACCTGGATAATGGACATGTGGCTAATGAAACAGTTACACTGGCCACCGTACCGGCAGACCATCTGCAGACATTGGATGTTAGCTGGGGTGCAATCTGCGACGCCGTAGCAGCAACCGAACCCATCGCATGGGATATCTGGTTTGAAGACGGATCCTGGAATCGGCTGAGTTACATCCAGCGACTGCAACTGCGCAATGCCTCCGACGAGGAGAATGTATTTATCTGGGCCAATACCCTGGGAGGTGTTGACTCGGCAGCCTTTACCGGTTATGCCGAAGATGATCAGAAGCTCGAGCATCAAATTGCCGAGTTATACAGTGAAGCCCTGGACGAATATCGGATTGACAAGAAAACAGAAATCAAACAATCAACTGGATTTCTAACTGCCAGGGAAAGTGTCTGGCTCCGTGATTTTTTCTACTCGATACGTCGGTATAAAGTGGAACTCGACGGATCCATCAGATCCATTGTCCTGGTAGACTCCAAAGTTGTGAGCACAACTGCAGACGATCTTCACGAATACGAATTTTCCTACCGGTATTCCTCCGATTCCAACCTTTTGAATCTTGATCATGTAGTCACCGATCTTCCTGCACCGGAGGGGCTGACTGATTTTTTTTTGACTGAGCTGTTGAGCGGGCTGCCAACAGCTCACTATGACGGCAATCTGATCTTCGCCGTCCAGAGCCCTTTTGCCGAAGGATGGATGAAGCTTTCGCTGGATCAACTTTTCAATTCAGCGCTTCCGGAGTTCATTGACAACAAAACCATTCGTTTTATCAACGGAAAACTTTGCACTGATGTGGGTGCGGTCATTGCGGGAATGAAACCAAAACATGGTTTTGAATCTGCCCTTACCTCTATCCTGGCATTCAATAACTCTACCCGATCATTCTCCATTACTACTCAAGATGTAGTCTCGTTCCCTGTTTGGAACATGGGTGATCAGCTTCTCAAAACCACCGAAAGTTCCGCAATTGAGAATACTGTCGGTACCTGGTATATCTATTATAGTGATGATGAAGTGCTGGGAAATATGCTATGTGCCACCCTCACCTCCTGGGACCGCAACAAGGATATCCCCATCGCTACAGTTGCCTGGGATGGATCGGAGGGAGTTGTAAAGGATTACCGGTATGTCTACACGGAAGTTAATCATGCGCCTCTGGTGAGGTTCCAGGATAAACCGCATCCCGCCGAAGACATCTACACTGATATCACAAACTTCAATGAATTACTGGATGAGCACGACATAGACCTTCAAAAAGCACTCGATAAGTTTGATAATCACAAACATTGGAAACTTTATACTCCCGACTATCTGAATGGTTTTATTTACACGTCATTGGTAGATGGTATTCCAACGCTAAATATCCTGGGAAATATTATCCAAGACGGATCTGCTTATGAAACTCATATAGAACAGGTCTATACCAAAGATGACCTCATTATACTCCGCGACGGCGCAATCTCCGGGCTGTCTGTTGGACAATATGCAGGTTTCAAGGCGAAATTGTACGACGGGGTTAATGATGGATTATTGGTATTTGACAGTAACGGTATTGCGCGGGTTGGGGATGTTGGGTATGAACAACCAATTGCAACAAGGATTGAAACCCCTACCGATGGTTACCTTGCCATTTGGGATTCAGTGAATACTAGACTGAATTTTATCAACAACAATACCTACGAACCGGCTATTAACAAATCTACAGGATTCCTTAAATGGTCCGGAAGTGCGTGGGCTTGGGATACGGCAACCTATTTAACCTCAGAAACTTCGCACGGGGATGTTGTGGTGGATGGAGATTTTACCTCACAAGGGATCATGCTTAGGGGTGCATCTGCGGGAAGTTATTCTGTTTTAACTGACAATTCAACCAACTGGGATACGGCCTATAACTGGGGAAACCATGCCAGCGCAGGATATTTGACCTCTCTTGCGCATAACCTTGCAGGTGATGTGTCAGGCGCCTATGGTGCGAACACTGTT
>JAPLDV010000910.1 GCA_026391235.1 Bacteroidia bacterium
GGTCCATAATATCAGAAACCGCGTAGATCTCGTTCAGCAGAGATTCATTTACTGCAAACACCAGCAAAACATCCTGCTGGCGTGCTGTAGGATACACTTCCTTGATAAGCAATGCCTTATCCAGCCAAAACAGCTCGGGTGAGGAGTATTCCATGGATTCAATAATCAAAGCCGGATCAATATCGCGGCTGAGATAGAGAAGCAATCTCTGTTGCTGGAAGGGCAATGCCTTAATCTGCCGGTTGAGCTGTTTTAAACGATCCTCATTATCAGTCAGATCAAATATTGATACCGGGACCGAATGAATATTCAGTTCCTGATCTTCAGTGAGCGGATGAGTCCCGAGCCATTTCCGAATTTCCGTCCTAATCGGGTTGCTGTCAGTGTTCATACTCCTTGGAAATTATCCAAATTACAAATCTGCCTCGATTTGGCGAAGAATATTCTCATGGAATTCACCGACAAATTTTTTATGAAATATCGGATAGAGTTTTTTGTCAATTGTTCCCAGACTTTCCCGATAGGTTCTTTAACCACATAAGTTTTCAGATTGGTTTGATACCTGGCAGAGTCCTCGGCACGATAACAGGATGTGGCAATGTTCTGGAAATCATTTGCCGTTTTTACATTCTCCTTCCGCACGAGGTTTCTTACTGCTTTCTTAGGAATTCGCTTCATATCGACCACTTCATCAGGCGATTGGGCGGCGGCAATTCCTGTTATCAGAAACAATATAGCTCCTATTACCGAGTTTCTCTTTGCTCTCCGTGTCACTGTGGTTCTATTCTCATTCCTATAGCGCTAATGTATTAATAATTCACTGAATGATCCTGAAACTCCTGGATAGTGCGGTAAACCCGGTTGTGGATCTCGAGAGGTGAAGGATTGAGTTCAGCCGCCATAAAATTACCCTGATCGATATCTATCCGTTCAAAAACCATCAGATACAAATTGAAAATAATCAGCAGGCTCAGATGGTACCTGGGCTCAACGAGCGGACCGATCTGCTCAAGTACCTGCCAGGTTTGCTTTCGGTAATCATCGGCCAGGAGGTAGTATTCTTTCATCAGATTTCTAAACCCAGGGGTGATCGCTGCTCCTGCGGCAATCTGTTTCATCAACTGACGTGTCAGGTCGTTGGCCACCATCCGGTCGTCGGCAAAGTAGCTCAGGTTATTCAGCTGGTCCTTTCGGAAATCCCGTATAATATGCACCAGATAACTAAATATGGCACAAGGCGTTGAAGCCGATTTAACATCAAATGGAGGATCTTGCCAGATTCGGTCATTTTTGCTGATACCGCACAGATGAACAAAGATAGATGAAGGTGCCACAGTTGCTCCTTCGGAATAGTCCAGGAATGCCCTGAGGGTAGGAAATCCATCGTTATTGATATCATAAACCATCGAACGGGCGAAGTTCTCAATAGTCCACACGGGGATCCTGAATCGCTCCATTGTTGAAATCAGCTCTTTCTGAAAGGGATATGTCCTGCGGTTTGTGCGTATCATCCGGAGCCAATCCTCCACTTTCATTAATAATTTCTCCCGGTCATTTTCCCCGATGTGTTTGTGTCGTGCTTTGTAGTTATCAATGAGATCATCGATCTTCCTCATAAAGCTATAGCAGGTTTTGGCGGCCTGATAACGCTCCTCGTCCCAGAAACCGGCTGCCACAAGAATGTTGGGGTGATCGCTGATCCGTTCAATCGGGATCCGATTTAAAATATCAAAATATTGTTGCTTAGTTGGGTCCATTTTGGAAAAGTATACAATTTATTGGGATTGCTCTTTCAATATTCGTTCGCTGGTTAGTTTGGCCGAGAGTAAAACCAGTGGAATTCCGTTACCCGGATGGGTGCTGCCACCGGTAAAATATAAATTCCCATAACGGGTGTGCCGGTTATGCGGCCGGAAGTATCCCATCTGCATGATGTTATGCCCAAGGCTCCCGAATGTTGCTCCTTTTGAAACATGGAACATACTTTCCCAGGTGCCTGGGAGGTAGCAGATCTCAAACTTAATATGATCCTCCAGATCGTCCCAGCCCAGTTTTTTCAACCGGTTGATCACACCCTCCCGTGCCATTGAGCGAATCCGGATCCAGTCCTGGTTCATTGAAGGATCGATATGTCCAACCGGAATCACTACGGATATCGAATCCTGACCTTCAGGTGCTGCCGTAGAATCGGTGCGAACGGGCGAGTGGATATAGAAGCAAAAGTCTTCAGTCAGGGATTTATCCTTAAAGATGGTATCGAGGCATTCCCGGTATTGGTCGGAAAGAAAGGCATTGTGCTGGGCTATACCGGGGTATACCTTATCGATACCCCAATGGAACACGATCGCCGAACAGGCATGCCTGAGTCTGCTGATTCTTGCAGCCGGGCGCTTATCCGGTAATAGGTTACTATATACATAAGGCAGATCGGCATTGGCTACCACGATATCTGCATCAACCCGGGTATTGTCCTCAAAAAGGATTCCGGTAGCCCTGCGATTTTCAATGACTATCTTTGCTACGGGTTTATCGCACACAAATTTCACACCCAATTTCTCGGCATATTCAACCAATCTGGTCACAATCCGGTTCATTCCGCCTTTTGGAAACATCGATCCTTCGAGCAGTTCAGCAGCCGGAAGCATGGAAAACAGGGCAGGTGCCTCATACGGACTCTGTCCGACATAGATATTCTGGAAGGTGAATGCCATTTGAAGGTGCGGATGACGAAAAAAACGGCTGACAAAGGTCTGATGGCGAATGTAGGTTTTCAGATCGAGAAGCAGCTTAACATTACGCAGGTTAACAAAATCGAACAGTCGATAGAAATTCCGGCCGAGCAGCTGCGACAGCCCAAGCTGCAAAAAACCATACCCTTTATCCAAATACGCTTTCATCATGAGGTAACTACCTGGTTCAATGGCTTCCAGCTGGGTCTCCATCTTTTTTTCATCGGTGGTAAAATCCAGAACGGTTCCATCGTCAAAATAGAGATGATACAGCGTGGTCATCGGAATGAATTCGATAAATTCATCCAGGTTGATATCCAGGTTGGCAAAGGTTTCGCGGTAAATTTTCGGCATCAGGAAAATTGTTGCACCAAGATCAAACCGGTGACCCTCGCGGATTATCTGGCTGACGCGGCCTCCAGGAGCACAGTTTTTTTCGTACACGGTTACATCGAATCCACTCTTAACCAGCTTAATAGCCGTTGCAATTCCTCCGATTCCGGCACCGATTATTAGTACTGTTTTACGCTTTTGCATTTGATAGTTGTTTTCGGGTTTCAGGTATCGGGTATCGGGTATCAGGTATCGGGTATCGGGTATCGGGTATCGGGTATCGGGTATCAGGTACAAAATTGAATATCCGTGCAAATTTAATAAAGAAGTAACAGGTGAATGACGAAAAAAAGACGGTGAATGGTACCATGTTCCTCCCCCTGCCCCATAGCCGTCAACCTAAGGGATTTTTCATTCCAATCTCGAACTTTTTACCTGACACCCGAAACCCGACACCTGATACCTGATACCCTCCTTTGCATATTTCAACCTTTTCCCTATTTTCGTGCTCTTTAAATTATTAACATTTAAATTTATGTCGAAACATTTGATTCTCGCGCTGACTTCTCTGATTATCATTGGAAGTGTATCTGCCCAGGTAACCCGTTGGAGGGGACCGGAGGGCAATGGTATTTACCCGGATAAAAACCTGCTCAAAGAATGGCCGGCCGATGGGCCGCAGATGATGTGGCATTTTAACGAGCTTGGCAAAGGATTTTCATCACCAGTTTTTGCCAACGACCGGATCTATTTAACGGGAACCATTGATGACCAGGGATATATATATGTTCTGTCGATGGATGGAAAATTAATAGCCAAATACCCTTATGGCAAGGAATTCATCGAAAGCTGGCCCGGAACGCGTTCTTCGGTTACCATAGCAGGAGATGTTCTGTACATGGAATCCGGTTATGGATCCCTGTTCTGCATGAACACAAAAGACGGATCGTTCAAATGGAGAAAGGAATTTCTGAAGGATTTCGACGGCAAAAACATCACCTGGGGTTACACGGAAACCGTTGTAATCGATAAAGATGTCATTTATTGCACACCTGGCGGTCAGAATAATAACGTAATGGCCCTCAACAGACTGACCGGCGAAACCATCTGGTCGAGTACCGGAAAACAGGAACTTTCAGCCTACTGCACCCCGCTGCTAGTTGAACTTTCCGCAAGGAAAATATTAGTAACCATGACTGCCAACAGCATTATTGGGTTGGATGCCTCCACCGGCAAACTGCTCTGGTCGCACCCGCAAACCAATGAATGGTCGGTTCATGCCAATACTCCGGTTTATGCTGATGGCGGGCTGTTGTGTTTTAGCGGCTATGGCCAGGGCGCACCGAAATTAAAACTGAGCGCAGACGGAAGTTCAATAACTCAGGAATGGTTTGCCAAGACTTTCGACAGCCGTATGGGTGGTGCTGTTTATGTGAATGGATATGTATACGGATCAGGCGACAACGGGAAAGAGTGGCAATGCCTCGACTGGAAAACCGGTGAGCGGAAATATGCATCAACCGATGCAGCAGTAGGAGCGGTCATCTATGCCGATGGCATGCTCTATGGATATACCCAAAAGGGTGAACTGTTTATGGCTAAAGCAACACCCTCGGAATTTAAGTTATCCGGTAAGGTATCCATTAAGCTGGGTTCCGATCAGCACTGGGCACATCCCGTGATTGATAATGGGATTCTGTATGTCAGGCACGGCAGTGCATTGATGGCATTTAAAATAAAGTAACAATAGAAAACCGTTGTCGGTTGTCAGTTGTCAGTTATCGGTCATGCGATAAGTGGTCAGCCAACCAACAACCGATAACCGATAACTGATAACTGATAACATTATG
>JAPLDV010000633.1 GCA_026391235.1 Bacteroidia bacterium
TCTTCGATTCAATAAATCAGTCTCTTGATAGGACCAAAATATGGTTCTCATTTAACAAAGGTAATATTTCCTGAAGGAAAATTCTCTCATGTCTATTCATTGACTCCCTGCCTACTTCCCCCCGAAGCAATACAGCGTCCCCACTGTCCTGATATACAATCTTCCATCCGCGATTGTCGGCGTTGCATAACATTCTTCTTTGAGATCGCTGATGGCTGAGATATCAGTGGTTCCATCGGCATTCAGCACGCTCACCTTTCCACCCCTGGAAATGAAATAGATTTTCCCGTCGGCACCAACAGGAGATGCATAAAACTGAGAACCTCCACCCGTGAGGCGCCCCTCTTTGATTACCGTTCCATCGGCAGGATTGAGAATGGTTACAAATCCGATGTCATTAATCACGTACAGTTTATCCCTGTATACCAGGGGCGACGGGAGCTGGGGCACGCGGCGGTAGTATCTCCAGGCGGTTCCGGAATCGGTCATGTCTCCTGATCCGCCCAAACGGATTCCGAGGATTGCGTTCACGCTGGCCAGCGAGGCGCGGAAATAGTTCCAGTCGTCCTGATCCAGCTTTCCGCCCTCTTTCAAGTCGAAATTAACCACCTGGTTGTAAGGCTCTTCCTTCGGCAGCTCCTCCTTGTCAATCAATCCGTCCTTGTTGGCATCGAACTTTACAAGCGCTTCATCAAAAGCGGGGATCACAACCTGGTTCCCATAGTCATTCTGAGGCATCCCAAATCCATGGGTAAAAACCATGCCATTGAAAATGACCGGTGTTGCTTTCATTTCGCAAGCGAGGCCCCGGATCCACCAAAGCCGTTCGCCGGTATCGGCGGAGTAAGCAATCAGCAGGAAAGAACCGGGAATGATTACCTGCAGCTCTCCGGTTTCAGGCTGATACAGAATGGGCGTACTATGACCGCTTTTGGCTTCGGGACGATCCTTTTTCCAGGCTACCCTCCCCGATTGTTTATCAACAGCGATGATGAAGGATCCGAAAGTCTGATCGCAAACCAAAACCACTTTATCGCCGGCAACAACCGGTGAGGCGCCCATCCCGTAACCGTTATGGAATGGCCCCAGCGGCAGTTTCCAGAGTTCTTGCCCGCGAAAATCATAGGCAAGCAGACCAAAATCGGGAAAGAAAACATAAACACTATTTTCATCGATGGTTGCTGTGGGCGAAGCCGGGTTGTTCCGGTTATCGATTGGCTCCTCCCTGGGCCTCGGAGCCTCCCTTTGCCAGATGGTTTCACCGGTAAACCGGTTCAAACAGATAGTCAACAGCTTGCCCTCGTCAATCGCAGTCAGGAAGATAAACTTTTCATTCAAAACCGGTGAAGAGTACCCAACCGGTATCTGCCGCTTCCAGATAACGTTGACATCAGGCCCCACATCTTTGGGCAAAGCAGCGGTTTCATACACTCCGCTGCCGTTCGGGCCGCGGAATTGCGGCCAAACAGGGCCGGCGATTTGCTGGGCCTGGCCGGCAAGTAAGGAGAAGAAGGCAAATGAGATAATAACTATAGATCTGGTGGTTGATCTGATTGTTCCGTTTTGAAACTTTTGATTCATGTATGGTTTATTGATTGGGTGAAAATAGCACAATTTCTATTGGCAGCATAAAGTATTCACCGTCCGGGTATACTAAAAGAAACCGGTGAACATAGCTGTCCACCGGTATGCCGGCATCTGCGGGCTTGGCTGACCTCTTCGGAAGCTTGCACAGGGGGGGCTTAACCTGATTTTTTCAAATACTCCTTATCAAGCATCCAGGCTTCGATGGGTGCTGCAGGCTCTTCTTCAACATCAAGATAATTGGGATCCAACATCCATTCTTCAATACATGATTCCGGATCCGGATCGGAAACCGGATCAACAAAATCATTGGACTGACCCATCGTTTCAATCACAACGGGTTGCGGCGTTCCATCAGGATGAGCTATACTAACAGGATTCTCCTGACTTTCAGGAATGTCGAGGTGCTGTGCGTGGTTCGCCTTATATGCGATGGCGGTGACCAGCATGAGGTGGAAATACATCAGGAATAGGATCCCGGCGACTTTGAAGATTGGTTTCATCGTTTTCATTTTGATTTTTTTTAAGTGTGTCCTAAATTATTTCTTTACCCATTTATGCACGGGATGATAAAAGGTCACCTTCACCCATAAAAACTTTATGCAAATAATCTTGCCTACATTTTTTTTAGCAGTACCTTTATTCAGATTATTAAGCTGTTATATAAAAAACAATCCGTTTGGGTGACCTTTCCGGCTCTTATTCATCAATAGGAAATAATGGAACAGAATCTTGTTATCAACGAAATCAAAAGCGGAAACAAACAAACGCTGGAAAACATTTACACCATGTACAGGAGAGGCTTTATAGAATGGACAACCGCCACTTACCGGATTTCAACCGACCAGGCACTGGATCTTTACCAGCAGACTATCCTGGCCTTTTATGAGAATATTCTTTCGGGAAAATTGAACGGAGTAAAGAGCAGCATTAAGACCTATCTGTATGCCATCGGGAAAAACAAAGTTTATGAGCTATACCGCTACCATGGCAGGATCAGGAATATAAGCAGCACAACGCCTGACTATGAGGAAATCTCAGGTGACGACCCGGAATACAATGAACGGCTGCTCGAATTATCGAAAGTTTGCCTTAACAAATTGGGAGATCCCTGCAGGCAGATCCTTGAATCCTATTATTACCACAAAAAAAGCATGCAGGAAATTGCCACATGGTTAGGTTATAAGAACGAACAAACGGCTAAAAACCAGAAATACAAATGCCTGCTCCGCTTGCGGGAGGTTTTCAGACAGGAAGCACAAAAACAGAAAGAATACATATATGGATAATCATCGGCAACATATGGAATGGATTGATGCATACCTGGATGGCCGGCTGACGGCCGGGGAGCTTGAAGTGTTTGAAAGAATGCAGCAGGAGGATGGATCATTCAAAGAATTGGTGGAGGACATGAAATTGCTGGTCAGCGGGATCAGAGTCTCAGCAAGGGATTCTCTTAAAAAGGAGATCAGCGGTTGGGAAAGCAACCAGCCGGAGCTTGCAGCGCAACCCAACATGATCCAGGGAAGGAGGGCCCGACGGATCGGATGGATATCCCTGGCCGCCGCAGCCTGCCTTACCGCTTTTCTATATCTTGGCGTAATCCGTCCGACCACATCCGAAAGAACAGCTAATTCCATATACCGGGATTATTACGACGGCGCTTATCAGAATGTTATTGCCCTGACTTACAGATCTGACAAAAATACCATCACAGCGAACCAGGAGGCATTCGCAGCCTATGACCTGGAAGATTATCAAAAGGCCATTACACTTTTCTCTGCAATTCAGCAAAAGAGTGATACCGTACTCTTCTATCTGGGTAATTCGTGGCTGGCGGTAAAGGAATATCAAAAAGCCGGCGAATGTTTCAGGAAAGTAATTGAAACAGGGAAATTCATGGTCGATGGGTCGCACTGGTACCTTGCACTTTCCCTTTTAAAAAACGGGCAGATGGATGAGGCGGAATCGTTCTTCCGGGAACTCTCGGAAAACCGGAATTTTTATCAGGCAAAAGCCATGGAAATACTAACGAAACTTTCAAATTCTCACTAACTAAAATTCAATATCATGGAAAAACTTGACCTTAAAGATGTCTTAATCAGTCAAAATAATCAGATTATGGGCTGGTTAGGCAAATTAATCGCCCGGGGGACCAAAGCCCGTGGGTCGGATGTAAAACCGCCAAACCCGCCACCACCGCCACCGATTAAAATCGATGATCTCAAAGAACTTCGGGATATCCTAAATGGATACAAGGAAATGCTTGAACATCTCCGCTAGAATTTCCCCAGAGGAATAAAAGATGCCCAGAAACGGGGATGTGAGGTATATTGATCAGCCCTTAGTAGATAATCAGTTTTAGATTTTCTCAAGGCCTGGTCGGGAGATAACTTTTCCCGTATTCCGCCATAAAATCCTGCCATCAGGAGAGCTGTAGATTTGTCCGGAATCTGCCATAAAGTGGTTACCATGATTGGGCAACCGGCATTGGCAAAGGCCCTGGCCATGCTGTAAACCCCTTCGCCCCGGAAATTCTTGCCGATGCCGCTCTCGCAGGAACTTAAAACTACACCTTTAATGGCATCCAGTTCCCGGTTGGCCCAACCCAGGTTAACGTGGGATCCGCCGGAACTATCAGCAACGCCGTAGCTAAGGGCCAGTACCCTGTTTCGTCTTACGGATTTAACAGGCTGTTTATCAGCCACCAGCATGCCTGAAGAAAATGCGTAGCTGATGGTAAAATGGTTAACCAGGTAATCGGGTGACTTATAATTCACATACGAGGTGTCGGGCATGGATCTGATCAGTGCATCAAAGGAAATTTGGTTCAGGCTCCCATCCGGGATTATGATAAGTCTGGTGGTAAGGTTGTCGTTGTATTCATCGATGGATGGTTTAAGAAGCTTCTCATATAAACTAAGGGAATTGACGGCAAACCGGGTATAACCGGGCCGGCTCAAGGGAACGGAATCAGGAATTTCCAGCATGGCATCAATGCTACCGAGCAAAACAGAATCCTTCTCAACCATCCGGATATTGGTCTTCTTTCCGTTGGTCGAAAGAATAAAGAAATGCTTGTTCCCTGAAAAATATTGGATAAGAATATCGTTATTACTGCGGATTCTTTCTTTGAGTGAATCCAATGTTACTGATTTCAGGAAGCTTTTAATGCTGGCCACCTCAGGGAAGGCCTTGTCAATTGAATCAGTCAGTATATCTTTCTGCCTGATTTTTTCAAACAGCTTCTCATTATAATAACCGGATTTTTCGGGGATCTCATTCTTTTGCCTGTTGAAATATTTTATATAATAATCCGCTTCCCGGAGCATTCTGACCAGGCTTTCCGGTATCCTGGCCCGCGTATAAGCCTGGATGCTTGTGAGGTTATCCGATAAATACCTGTACCTGCTGTTCTCCATAAAATGAAAAATATCACCTAAACAGATTGCTGAGGAGTCATTTTGATAAAGCTGATATGCCGTTTCAATGGCTTGGTCATATATGGAATGAACGGTATCTTCAAGATATAGTCTGGAGTCTTCATTGGTGTATGAATTCCAGATATAATCAATCAGTGAGTCGCACAGCCTGAAACAATCCAGTGATCCGGCCAGGCTTGGCCGGTTACCAGGATCCCTGGTATGCTTTATCCTTAGCATCGAAGCTTTATCCCGCAAAACTTCAATGAGTTCCACATTGTTTTCAATTTGTACCAGGGTTGGATTCGTTAGTACATCAGGATTGTCGAATCCATCACTGCCGGCAATAATGGATTGCTGATAATGGTAAAGGGCGGAGTCCGGCGAATTGATCCGCAAAAAATAGTTACCAATCAGGTGGTTTATTTGTGCCACCCGTTTGTGGCGGTTACCATATCTTACTTTTCTAAGATGAAGCGATTCCTCGTAATCCCGGTAAGCCATATCCGGTTTGCCGGTTTCCTGGTATATGGTGCCCCTGAAATCATAGCAAATGCCCATTTGTTCCAGCACGAGGAGTAAAATCGATGGATCGGAGGTGGCGGAAGAAGCTCTGATCAAATCATCGTGATTCCGAATCCCGCGTTGCCTGGTCGGCGTTATTCCGGCATCCTTCAGAACTCTGTTTAATAACTGAAATGCTTTTTCGCAGTATAGCAAAGCTTCAGAATATTGCTTGAGGTTTATCAGGATAAAGGACATATTATTGAAATAGGTCGCCAGGGCGATGAGGCTGCCTTCTGCGGAACTATTAATCTGTATAGCCTGCAAATTAAGGGATTTGGCCAGTTCCCACCGTTTCTGGTCGCGATAAATATTTGACAGCAGGGCACGACTGATTTCCATCGATCCCGATTCGTTTAATGAATCGGCAATGTTTTGTGCCCGGGCTAAATATATCAGGGCTTTATCAAACTCCTTTTTTTGTCGGAACATGCTCGACATACTATAGAATAACCGGAAACGATAGGAATCCCCGCCTTTAATCCTTCCCGTTTCAAGCATCTTCTCCCCCTGTACATAATATTTCTCTGCGTTGGCATAATCCTCTAAGTTCCAATGGTATTCATTAGCAATCCCTTCGATGCACAGATAATGGAAGAGGTGATCCGGATCTCCGGTTTCGCGGAAGATCCTTTGGGCTTCCATGAAATAAAAGAGAGCCGAATCCGATTGGTTAAATCCAGACTGGATATAACCCAGATAGTAATACGCCATCCCCTCCATTTCAAGGTGTTCAGGACTGATTTGACTGAGCAGGCGAATGCCCTTCCGGAATTCATAATAGGAGTCAGATAAATTCTCCCGGATATACTTCACATAACCTAACCGGTTGATAACAAGAAGGGTTTGATCCGGCGTAAGGTATTCCTTTAGTAGTTGCTCATAATAAAAGGCAGCGCTGTCGGAGCCATTTTTACCTGCCCTATAATAAGGTTCTGCTTTCCTGAAGTTATCAAAAGCATTCAGCTCAATTATCAGCGATTCATTGGCATCTGCCTGATTATCTGTTGATTTTGCAATATCCTTTTGAGGCCCTGAACACCCTGAGGAGATCCATAAAAGGAAAAATGACAAAATCGAACGAATATCAACCGGTTTAATCATAGCTGTCAGGGTCAGGGTCCGGGCATGGTAGCATCAGGATTTGATGATCGCAACGGGAGCCTTACATCAAATTTACAGAATTTTACAATACTAATCCGATATCACCGTTTTGAGGTTTCTGATTTCGGTTCTGGTTTGACCGATGTGCGAAATGAGTACGATATAAATTCATGCAGATGAAAGCGGTACAAATCTTCATCGGCCGAATTCTGCTGAGCTTACATAAACTTCTTATATTTGTATAATGATGTATTGATAATGAGAGAGCAAGACATTCTGGAAAAGATTAAAAGCGCAGTTCTGGCCTTTGATAAATATGCCAAGGTTGTTCCGGGAGGGCATTACTGTATGAATTATTTAACACAAATATTTCAAAAATGGCTATTAATCAAAAGACTGTACTAGAGGAAATTTCCCGACTATTAAAATCGAGAAAACCGGATAGTTTTGTCAAAGCTGTTTTATTTGGGTCAAGGTTGACAAGCCAGGGCAAACCCGATTCGGATTATGATATTCTGATTATTGTCAGAGAAAAAGCCGATTGGAAAACCGAGCGGGAAATATCTGATATCTGCTACGAGGTTGAGCTGAATTTTAATGTTGTCATTGATATCCATATACTTAGCGAACCAGAAGTTAATTCGCGCCGAGGACAACAACCGATATTTGTTAACGCTTTGCTTCATGGATTATCATTATGATCAGCAACGAAAGCAGAAAAGAGCTGATTGACTACAGGTTTAGCCAAGCCAAGGAGACTCTCCAACTGGCAAGATTCTTAACAGACCAGGGGAAATTATCAGTTGCAGTAAACCGGATTTATTATGGAATGTTTTATGCCTTGGGAGCTTTAGCTCTAAAGCATAGTTTTGCAACCTCAAAGCATTCACAATTAATCGGTTGGTTTAATAAAGATTTTGTATCCACACACATGACTGATGCCCGGTTTGGCAAAATTCTCAGAGATGCATTCAGAAATCGCACGAAAGGTGATTATGACGCTTATGTAGAGTTTTCACCGGAAATGGTTAACCTGATGCTGGTTGAAATGGACCAGTTTATTACAGAAATTAGCAGGTTATTGAGCTTGTAACTGTTTAATAACCATACTAACTCCATCCAGCAAAGCAATTTCCATCGCAAGATATATCAGGCAAAAAAATATTGATCATGTCGCAACCCATCATAAACCGGTCATTTCCCGGCAAAATAGCCCTGATCACGACTCAGTGCGATGTGAGCTACAGCCAATTGATGAAACGGGTACAGCAGTTTGCCCAAGATGATGTAGCCTATATTATTGATGATTGCCGGCCCGAATTGCTGTTTATCAGCTCGGCCATGAAGGAATCGATGGTTAAAATCGATCTGAAAACCAATTACAAACCCGAAGTGCTGGTTTTTGAAAACATCGAAACAGATGAAAACACACCCGAAAGTAAATGGACTGGTCCTGAAGACAACGATACAACCGCTGTAATCATTTATACCTCAGGCACTACCGGCAGCCCTAAAGGAGTTATGCTTTCTTACACCAATATTCATGAAAATATGGCTGCCGTTATTAATTGCAAGATCTTCGCTCCTGAACGGCAGGTCATGATCTTTTTACCTCTGCATCATGTTTTTCCGCTGGTTGGTTCCATGATAACACCCTTATTCGTTGGCTGTTCCATTCCAATAGCTCCATCAATGCAATCTTCGGATCTGATGAAAACTTTTTCCGATAACCAGATTGGTGTTTTTCTGGGGGTGCCACGCTTGTATGAACTGATGTACCGCGGAATCAAAGCCGAAATCGATAAAAGCCTGATCGGACGCACATTGCTGAGAATTGTTCTGGCCACTAAAAGCCGTAAACTGGGGAAAATCATCTTTAAAAAGGTGCACCAGGGATTTGGCGGTCATCTTCAATACATGATTGCCGGAGGAGCAGCACTGAATAAGGAGGTCGGGACATTCTTTTACGGTTTGGGCTTCGATATTCTCGAAGGCTTCGGCATGACCGAAGCAGCACCCATGATCACTTTTCCGCGTCCCGGTAAAATAATCATCGGGTCAACGGGTCAAGCACTGCCAGGACTATCTGTGGAAATACGTGAAGGTGAAATAGTTGCCAAAGGGCCAAGCATCATGAAGGGCTATTACAACCGACCGGAGGAAACTTCTGATGTTATCCGCGAAGGATGGCTCTATACAGGCGACCTTGGATACCTGGATAAGAACGGATTCCTGTATATCACCGGCAGGAAAAAAGAAATTATCGTTCTTCCAAACGGGAAAAATATTAATCCGGTCGAGGTGGAGATGAAACTGGATGCGTTTAGCCCTGCCATTAAGGAAGCCGGCATATTTATGTATCATGATTTGCTGCATGCCGTAATTTATCCTGATTTTCCCTTTCTGTCCGAAAATAAGGTTGAAGACATCCATGAGTATTTCCGCGATAAAGTGATTTCACCATTCAATGCGGAGATGAGCTCCTATAAACGCATTCTGCAATTTACACTGGTCAAATCCGAACTGCCTCGCACCCGCTTGTCCAAGCTTCAGCGATTCAAGTTCGCCGAACTGCTCGAACAGAAAGAAAATAAAACCGATGCTACCAATGAACCAAAAACTCCGGAATACCGAGCTATCAAATCATACATTGAAAGTCAGATTGATATGGACGTTTTGCCCGATCACCACCTGGTTTTTGATGTTTCACTGGACTCACTGGGTAAATTGGGTCTGATCGACTTTATCGAAAAAAGTTTCGGGATAAAAATTGATGATGAACAGCTGCTTAAGTTCCCATCAATAAGGAAGATGGCCGAGTACATCCGGAATAATAAGCTTTTCCACAAAGCTGACGAGCAAACCAGCTGGTCGGGAGATTTAATGGATGATTCGGAAGTCGTTTTACCAAAGGACTCATTTTTACTGCGCACCGCGGTTAGTTCCGTGCGTTGGTTCTTTAGCCTGTTTTTCAAGTTCGAAGCAACCGGAATGCAAAATATCCCCGATGGCCCCTGCTTTTTGACGCCTAACCATGAAAGCAAGCTGGATGCATTTCTCGTACTCTCTTATCTGGACAAGGAAACGCTGAGCAATACTTTTTCCTATGCCAAGAAAGCTTATGTAAAAAGCTGGATCCGGAAATATCTTGCCAGGCACACAAACGTAATAATCATGGATCTTTCGAAGGATTTGAAAGGCTCGATCCGCAAAATGGCCGAAGTAGTCAAGCAAAATAAAAAGATTCTGATTTTTCCTGAGGGAACCCGCACGCTGAACGGGAAAACAGGCACCTTCAAGAAGACATACGCCATTTTAAGCTCCGAACTGAACATCCCGATTGTTCCGATAGCTATCTCAGGAGCCTGGTCGGCGATGTCATCCGGCACCGGGCGGATCAGGAAAGGAGGGAAAATTACCATTGAGTTTTTGCCGCCGGTTTTGCCGGGTAAAATGAAGCCAGACGAATTGAACAACCTGGTAAAACAGCAAATCGTTGCTGCTATTGAACGAAACCTTCGCGCAGACAACAAATGTTCAGTTTAGAATTCAAAAGTAATAAGGCAAAATGAAAAACTTAAGAATTAAAATTTTTATCATAATCGGGTTAATTAGTTTCTCAAATTCATTTGCCCAACGCACCGACAACACTTATAAACCGTGGACCTACTGGTTTTGGATGGGGAGCGCCGTAAATCAAAAAGATATAAAAACTCAGCTTGATGAATTCTCCAAAGCCGGATTAGGCGGAGTTCATATAATTCCTGTTTATGGCGTAAAAGGATATGAAAAACAATTTATTCCATTTTTAAGCGAAAAGTGGCTCGAAATGGTTCAATATACCATAAAGGAGGCACATGATTTAAATTTAGGCGTTGACATTTCGCTGGGTACCGGATGGCCCTTTGGAGGAAGTTGGGTCAATAACAATAATGCAGCGAAAAAGCTGCTGATTAAAGATTATCAATTAAAACCAGCCAGCCTCATTTCAATTAATACTGATACCATTATTAAAAACAACCGGTTTCTTGAATTAATCGGCATTGTTGCTTCCAACAACAAAGGAGAGCAATTAAACCTCAGTTCGCATATTGCAGAAAAAACTTTCCATCAGGATGTTACTCCCGGTAATTGGAAATTGAGCTGTTTCGGCACCACTAATACCAATCAAAAAGTTAAAAGGGCAGCTCCGGGTGGAGAAGGTCTTGTGATAGATTACTTTGATGAAAGGGCTATGGTTAATTATCTGCACCATTTTGATTCCATATTCTCGGAAACAAAATTCCCCATTAAACCAAGAGCCTGGTTTCATGATTCTTATGAAGCCTATTCAGCCAACTGGTCGTTCCGGTTTACTGACCGGTTCAAACAATTACAGGGCTATGATTTTACTGAAGTTCTGCCGGTTCTGATCGATACTTTAAACCCTATGCGGCCCATGGTTATCCATGATTACCGTGAAACTCTCTCCGATCTTTTATATACCGAATTTGCATCTCCATGGACCCGCTGGAGCACGAAAGGCGGGATCGCAACACGTTATCAGGCACATGGCTCGCCCGGAAACCTGCTCGATTTATATGCCCTTTCCGACATTCCCGAAACCGAATCTTTCGGATGCAGCAATTTCTCCATTCCAAAATTGCAATGTGATCCCGACTATGAGGAACAAACCTTTGGTCGCCCAAGTCCCCTGATGATGAAATTTGCCTCCTCACCGGCACATATACTGAATAAACCTTTGGTCACTTCCGAAACTGCCACCTGGCTGGCCGAACATTTTAAGGAATCCCTGAGCATGATAAAGCCTCAGGCAGATGAATTATTTATCTCCGGCATCAACCATATTTTTTATCAGGGAACAACTTACTCACCAAAAAATGAAAATTATCCGGGCTGGATGTTTTACGCTTCAACCCATTTCGGCCCAACCTCTCATTTTTGGGATGAATTGCCTCTGCTCAATTCATATATAACAGAATGTCAAAGCATTCTCCAAAATTCAAATCCCGACAATGATATACTTCTATACTTCCCGATAGATGATTTATGGACAAAATATCCCGGTGATTTATTGTTGCTTTTAGACGTACATCACTATTCAAACTGGTTCGGAAAATCGGAATTTGGCAAATTATCCAAATTACTGTGGGACAATGGATTTACTTTCGACTATATTTCCGATAAACAAATCAGTCAGTTAACCGTAAACAACAACAGAAAACTTTCGGTTAATGTCAATTCAAACTATTCGGTGATTTTGGTTCCATCGATTGACTATATAAATAAAAATACTCTTGCAAAGCTGGATTCACTCGCACAAAATGGGGCAAAAATCATTTTCGCAGATAAACTTCCTGAGCACTATTCGGGTTTTATGGCTCAAAAACAATCAGAAAAAGAATTAACAGATCTGAAAAAGAAAATATCAGCGCACACTTTAATATCTGCCGACTTACTTAATGATTTGAAATTACTGAATATTCCCAATGAAGAACTCAAGGTGAAGGGACTCGAATTTATCCGTAAACAAACAGACCTTGGCCGTGTATATTTTGTAACAAATCTTAGCAACCGGTTTTATGAAGACAACATTTCCCTCACCGTAAAATCAAACTATATTGAACTATTTGATCCGCAAAGTTTGAAAAAAGGATATATTAAAACCTCCGGTGATTTCTTCCTGCAATTACCTCCGGGCAAATCGTGTTTTATTAAAACTCTGCAGAAAAAACCAACAACGGGTCCCTGGCAATATTCCATGCCGAAGGATACCCTGATTCTCGAGAATAAATGGACGGTAAGCTTTATTTCCGGAAATAATCAAAATCTTAAGCCAATATACG
>JAPLDV010000107.1 GCA_026391235.1 Bacteroidia bacterium
AAGTTGCTCAGGAATACCACATCCCTGCCAACGCGATCGACCTTTCGGTGCCTGAAGTTGCTGATCAGTTCAAACAGGCGGGTTATCCCATTAATGAAGAGGTCATCAGCTTAGTGGGGGAATACCGGTTACCAATGCTGGATAATTTTACGAGCGTTCCGGAAGGTTCAACTTACGAGGAAAAACGTGACAATTTTTTTAAACTGGTAAAATCCTTTTATCCCGGATTAACTGAAATTATTTTTCATCCTTCGGTATTGTCCGAAAATTTAAAAACAATAACAGGCACCTGGCAGCAACGGGTTTGGGAAGGAGAGTTATTCGCCGACCCGGTGGTTCATCAGTTCTTTAAAGATGAGGGAATTATCATCACCAATTGGAAAGAGGTCATGAAGAGGTTTGAAGGAGAAAAGAAGTAATGACAGGACAAGAATTCAGAGACGCATTACACTCAGGGAAAACCGTTTACGGCACCCTGATCACATCAACCTCTCCCGGAATGTTTGAGGTATCGCTCAGCCTGGGACTCGATTTTATCTTTTTGTGCAGCGAACATATTACTTACAATCCAGAAGCTTTGAGCTGGATGTGCCGGGCATACAAAGCTGCCGGAATCAATCCCGTTGTTCGTATTCCGGAACCCAGTCCTTTTCTGGCTTCTCAGGCTTTGGATGCCGGTGCGGGAGCCATACTCGTTCCTTATGTTGAAAATATAGAGGATGTTTACAACCTTATCGGGGCGGTAAAGTATAGTCCGTTGAAAGGAAAAAAGCTGAAGAAAATTCTTTACGGCGAAGAAAGCCCATCCGAAGATCTTGAAACTTACCTGAAGAACCATAATAAGAATCATACGCTGCTTCTTAACATCGAAAGCCCGGCAGGAGTGGATAACATGGAACGTTTCCTTGAGATACCGTCACTTGATGGTCCGGGTGTCGATGGCATTGTTATCGGGCCTCACGATCTGTCGGTGTCGTATGGGATGCCGGAAGAATACAGAAGCAGAGAGTTTCTCAACCTGACCTGTGAAATTATCAGAAAAGCCCGGGCCTGTGGTGTGGCTGCCGGTGGACACAATGGATCGAGGGGCACTCTTGATCTGCAGATGGAGTGGGCAAAGGCAGGCGCAAATATTATCATGCACAGCTCCGATATGTTCCTTTTTGCTGATAAATTGCAGGATGATCTGAATTGTATCCGGGAGCTGAAAGGCGAAAAAGTATACACCGGGCGAGCAGGCGGTAATTTAAGTGTGTAAAATAAAGGAATGAAAAAAGTGGATTATTGTGGCAAGAAACAAGTAATAGTTTTTTTTATCTGGCTGCTTGCAGGGAGCGCTTTGTTTGCTCAGACCAGAATCGAAGGTTTGTTATACCTCGATAAAAAGCCTGTTTCGGTTGAGATAAATGACGGGAAGATCGTCGGTGTGCAGCAAATCGATAAATTATCCGACGAAAGTCATCCGGTTTATATTGCCCCCGGCCTGATCGACAATCAGGTAAACGGGTTTGCAGGGGTCTCCTTTTGTTTTGGAGGAAGCGAATTAAACAAGGAAGGAATTTTGAAGGCCACCCGGGAGCTATGGAAAAAAGGAGTGACCAGTTACCTCCCGACACTTACCACGAATAGCCGGGAAGTATTGCTGAAAAATTTCGCCGTGTTGGCCAGTTCAAAAAATGATGTGCAATTGCGAGGTTCCATTGTTGGTTATCATCTGGAGGGGCCTTACATCTCACCCGATGATGGTTACCGGGGTGCGCACCCGCTAAAGTACGTACGCAAACCCGACTGGGAAGAATTCATGGAATTCGGCCTCAGCTGGCCAATGACCAATTAATGGCCAGCATTATCTGCGATGGATTCCATCTGCGAGATGAAGAAATTGCTGTATTTTTTAAAGTAAAAGGTCCTGAAAAAACAATCATCACCTCGGATGTGACCAGTTTTGCAGCATTACCTCCGGGCGAATACAAAAACGAAGAAGGTGAAACCATCGAACTTACTCCCGAAGGAATGCTCCGCTACCCGGCGCAAAACGTGCTTTATGGTTCGGCATCGCCCATTTCCAGAGGTGTAGCCCGCATCATGAAGGTAACCGGTTGTTCCCTGGGTGAAGCTATCCGGATGGCCAGTACCAACCCTGCAAAACTGTATGGCTTAACCGACCGCGGAAGCATCGAGCCCGGCAAACGTGCCGACCTGATACTTTTTGAACTGAGCGATTCAGATTTGGTGATCAAAAAAACCTATGTAAATGGCAAATTAGTGTATGACACTTCAAAATGATGGAAAAAATCGGCAACTACCGCTATAGGATTCTTGCATTGGTGTTTATGGCCACAACAATCAACTATTTCGATCGGAGTATTGTTGGTGTGATGGCCCCAACGCTTCAAAAGCTTTTTGAGTGGTCAAATAAAGACTATGCAGCTATCATGGTTTCGTTCAAAATTGCTTATGGAATAGGATTACTTCTCATGGGTGGCATTATTGACAGACTTGGCACTAAAACAGGATATACGATTTCAATTGTAATATGGAGCCTGTTCGGGATGCTGCATGCTGCAATCAGGCCGGCTTTCAGTTTAATCGGGTTTATGGTGGCCCGTTTCGGACTGGGAATTGGGGAGTCGGGTAATTTTCCTGCTGCTATTAAAACGGTGGCAGAGTGGTTCCCCAAAAAGGATCGGGCTTTTGCCACAGGAATTTTTGATGCATCAACCAGTGTCGGGGCAATATTAGCTCCGTTCGTTGTTGGAGCGATTGTTTCCATTGAAGGAAAAAACTGGCAGATACCGTTTCTCTTTACCGGAGTGCTTAGTGCGATATGGGTATTTTTATGGCTCAGATACTACAAAAAACCTGAGGAACACCCAAAATTGTCAAAACTGGAGTTAGCTTATATTAACAGCGATTCAACAGAAGAGACCACAGAAAAGATCCCCTGGCTAAAACTATTACCTAAAAGGGAAACCTGGGCTTTCTCCTTAACGACCATAACCGACGGTGTTTGGTGGTTTTACCTTTTCTGGGGCGCCAAATTCCTTTCTGAACAATTTGCGACAGATATCAAAAACATCGGACTTCCTTTCCTGATTATTTTTATCATGGCTGATGCAGGAAGCCTGCTGGGCGGATTTGCCTCCGGGGCACTAATAAAAAAAGGGTGGTCGATCAATAAAGCCAGAAAATTAACCATGCTTGTGTGTGCCATAATTATTATTCCTGTGTCCTTTGTACCTGTTATTGCCAGCAAATGGCTTGCTGTCATATTAATTGGCCTTGGTGCCGCAGGACATCAGTCGTGGTCGATCAATAGCTATACGCTGGTTCCTGATGTTTTCCCAAAAAAAGCAATCGCTTCGGTTATAGGAATAGGGAAAATGGTTGGAGTGACCGTTGCGATAATTGCTGATATTGCCTTAGGGGCAGTGCTTGATACCGCCAATAATTCAGGCTATTTATGGGCCTTTATCATTGCTGGTTCGTCCTATCTGATCATTCTGGGTTTTGTTCACCTGCTCATGCCAAAGATGACTCCTCTGGATGATAATTTGAATTACATACACTCCAAATTAACAACCTGACAAAAAGAGTATCATGGAAATAATAATCTCTGAAACTAAGGAAATTCTTGGTAAAATGGCAGCTCAGAGGGGTGCCGGATTAATTCGCAAGGCTATTCTGGACAATGGGGAAGCCAATATCATCGTTGCTACAGGAGCATCCCAATTCGAAATGCTCAGCGAATTGGTAAAAGAGGATGTTGACTGGTCTTCAGTAACCGCTTTTCATCTGGATGAATATATCGGAATTTCGGAAATGCATCCAGCCTCGTTTCGAAAATATCTCAAAGAACGATTTGCAGATATTGTATCACCAAAGGAGTTTGTTTATGTAAATGGCAGCACTGATCCTTATGATGAATGCGTCCGTTTGGGTAAGTTAATAAGCAAACACCCTATAGATGTCGCTTTTGTAGGTATTGGCGAAAACGGCCATCTGGCATTTAACGATCCTCCGGCAGATTTCGACACAGAAGAGCCCTATCTTGTTGTAACACTAGACGAAGACAGCCGGCGGCAGCAATTGGGTGAAGGTTGGTTCCAAACCATTAACGATGTTCCCGAACAAGCAATCAGCATGTCGATCAGGCAGATCATGAAATCGAAAGCCATTATCTGCAGCGTTCCTGACAACCGGAAATCGATCGCAGTGCGTAATACTCTGTTTAAAGAAATTTCCCCGGCATGCCCGGCTTCTGTTTTGAGGAATCACCCGTATACTGTGCTATATCTGGATAATCCATCCGCCTCGTTGATACGGATTTGAATTGATTTGGCACTGAATGGCCAGCCTTTAAACCGACCCGGATATTTATTCACCCGGGTCGATATGTTCAAATTGTGTTTCATTTCCCGCCAAACTAAAATATATTGTATAATGGACAAAATCCCGTAAGCTTCATTGTATAATTTACATTACCTTAGTAGAGGTATTGAAATACATTTTGACTTTAACCTGTAAATAGTGATTTTTTTAACCAATAACCAATACTATGAAAAACAA
>JAPLDV010000731.1 GCA_026391235.1 Bacteroidia bacterium
TCCGGCAGCAGCCCCACATTGATAATCTGTAGTTTATCCTTGCGTGATTGAAGTAGCTTCCTGGCTTCTTCGGTTTTTCCATTGTACCAAAGGTAATGAATCAGATTAGTAGCTACAGGTGAATTGGCGGAATCCTTTTTATATTCTGCTTCTGCATACGGTAAGCCATTTACTTTGTCCCCGGCAAGCAAATAACTCCAGCAGAGTGTCCCAAATTCATTGAATTGAATATTCGATTGGCGTGCTTCCTTGAATATTTGCTCCATGTATTTTAGCAATTGCCTGTCCCTCTTCTCCAGGTCGGCAATATTACCCTGATTTGATTTTCGGTTATTTTCATTATTTTGAAATCTCGAATGATAAATGGATAACATAAAATTTAATCTCGTGGAATCGTCAAACTGGTATTTTTTTAGGATTGAATTTAATTTGTTGTTTGATGTGCCTCTCAAGATTAAATTATCAGCTGCAGCTTTAAATCGGTTAACACCCTGGTTTTGAATAAACCAATCAATTGCAGCAGAATTATCGATTCGTGGATGCGATGCGGAGATATTTAATATAAAGGTCGGATTCTTACTGTATTGCTGGTTGGCTAATAAGTTACCAAATTCCTTATCGGTTAATTCTATCCGGTCACTGTGATTGGACAATTCTATCCAGGACAATTCTTTAATAATTTTCCCGGGTAACTTTGGGAAGGTATGATTCGAATGCAGAATAGTTGAGTATAGATTTATAGCCATTTCATTTTTGAGACTGGCAGGAGGTAATTTCAGGCTATCAGCAGCCACTCCCGATTTTAACAGGTACAGTGTATTATTTTGAACCAGGTAATCCGTGAATAAATCTAATTCGTAATATCTATTTGATAAATTCTTGGTTATCAGGATTTGGCCCGAAGAATTAAATACAGTTAAAATATCGTTATAATTGGTGCCAAAGGCCAATTGACTTTTATCGGCAATCTCAAGGTTGATAATTCCATTTGAGTAAGCTGAAAATAATCGTTTACCTTGTTCGTTGAATATATACAAAGAATCCTGCGAGAGCACCCAGATCCTGTCACCCGATATATCAAAGTCTCTATAATAACCTGGGAAATCGACCTGAGTGAAGCTTAATTTATCCCCCTGCTCAAATTGCTCGATTTTCATTGAATTTCCAGTTAATTGTGAAGCTGAATAATTAATTCCGGAATTGGGATCTGTAATTATTCTTGCGGGCGCTGTTAAGCTATCGATTGATCGATCAACGGTATTAAATACATAACACCTGGCCGAAAGGCTATCATAAATATTAATGGCAAGGTAATGGTCATCTCTCGAAAAACCAGAAAAACCCAGATCGAATTGTGCAGAATAGTTATCAAAGGTTCTATTCCCAAGAGTTTCCTTTGATATTTCGAAATTCACCTTCTTATTCCAAATTACCTTATCACTGTCATAAACCTCTACTGATAAATATTTATTTTTTATGTTCATTGTCATAACGCCAAAAAATAGGCCGGTATGCGACGGGATAATGGTAACTTGTAACGAATCGCTGGACTGAAATTCCTTAATCTTTTCTCCATTTTCAAAATTACTGGCTGAAATGGAGAGATTGTTAACCTTGCCAGCCGAAACTATATTTAACTTTTTGGGATTATTTAGAATGGCTTTATCAGATTCCAAAACGGGAAATGTCATCAATTCATGATATTGTTTGTTCCCTGAATAATGAGATACTAAATATTCATTTTTGTTAATTTTACTAAAGCGAAAAAATGAGTTAGAGGGATTATTTAGTGTATATAATCTTTTCCCGTTTTGAACGGAATAGATTTCATAACTTTGAGCTAAGCTCGTGATCGCTAAAAGCGAATCAATATAGGCAATCTGTAACGATTCGCGACTGGTTTTTATTCTTTTTTTACATGTATTGTTTTGGAAATCATAATCAAATAATAGATCTCTGTTCTCGTCGAGCAAGCAGATAAGTTTGTCCTTTTGATAAACATCAATGCAAGTCAATGGAGTTTTAGAAGATATTTTTTGTCCGGTTAGTGAGTGTATTGAAATGGTATTATTGTTGAAAAACAAAACGTTGGGATTAACCCGATTCTCAAAAAACATTCTGGAATTAACCATATTTTGCCCGAAAGCTTTCAGTGTATAATTGATTGTGTCCAGAGTTTCACCATCGACAGTCTGAACTAACCATGAGCTATCTGGAGCTTCATAAATGAATACGAGTTTTTTGTTTTCAAAACTAATGTATCTTAATCTATTACTATTGCGATTGATATTTCTGTGCTGTTTTTTTTCAGGCAGCCACAAAATATACCTATTATCAAGATAATTGTAATTCTCAACTAAAAATGCTCCATCATCTGAATTTCGAACAATATTGGGCGAGCCATTGGCTATCAGGGTATCTAAAATAATACCCCCAGGGTATGTTTTTGCAACGAGCTTGCGTTCTCTAATTTCATCTTTCAGGAAGATAAGTATTGGTTTTTGTTCGGATGAAATCCCTATGTCCATTAATATTCCTTCGGAGCTATCAAATAAGGTGTCTTTTATAATGGACTTATTACGTATAACATGAAGACACCTGTTGTTTGTTATTCCAAGAATTAAGCCTTCGTCCGGGAACGGGACCAGTTTTTGATATTCCTGAGTGATCTTTTCAATACTATATTGTTTGTCAGGCTGATTGAGTTGAAAAGCCAGTAAATTGACCAATTCCGCCGGAAAGCTGTCCGCCGCTTCCAGCATGGCAGCAGCACGGTAAGCCTGGGATTCAGAAAGGTCGGTTTCAAACAGGCGGGTGGATTCGCTGATGTAATATTGAAACCGACTCTGTTTTTCCATCTTCTGGGCCGCCTTTTGTTTTTGGATGGCTGAGCGAACCGAAAACAAGGATCGACGCGATGCAGAAGCCTTAGGTTGATGAGGTAATCAATATCCTGCTGCGGGATATTGCTGAGCAGGAAATTGTTTTCAGGCGCCGAGGTCCTGAAACCTTCGGCATCCAGCAAGTGGTCCTCAATAAATATCCGGGTTTCCGGCTGCACCTGCGACATGGCGTTATCAAAGAATTCTTCCAGGATCTTGCCACGTGAACCCCTGACAAAATCGCCGGAAATAGCGTTCAGCCCCAGCTCAATCCTTTTATGGTTCAGCTGCTGGCAAACCAGGCTGAGGATGGCAGGTTCCACCTCGGTTTGTTCGGGTAATGCTCTTTCAGTGTCCGGTGATCCGGCTTCGTCCTTTTCGCCCGATCCGCTGATAAACTGTATAATTTCGCGGGCTACCTCGCGGGAGATCAATCCCTCCGGAGCGGGTCCAAGAACAGCTTGTTCGGCCTGCCGCTCATTGAAACGTTCAAGAGAAAAGATATTATGCCTCACCGTTACAGCCGGCAGTACATTCCTGAGATTCATTAAATGGGCAAAGTAGTCTTTCCTCAGGGAGATGATCGATTTGTAATTCTGCTCCTGGATTTCGAATGGCAGATCCGCACCGGTGTCATTTAAATACTCAGTCACCGGATGCGGGATAAAATTCTCAAGAGCATCACCGATCTCCTGAATAAACCAGGGCAGGTTCGCGATCCCCCTGCCAAGGGTAAATAGTTCCTCAAACTGATCAAAGACAAAAACCGGTTGTATAATCTGTGAATCTGGTCCCCGCAGTTCAATGGTCCTGAGCCACTCCCAGAACGTCAGCTTTTCCGCCCGGAGGGCAATCCAATCCAGGTTTAAACGGTGGAGGGTCAATCCATGCTTACCGCATTCCCGGTTAAGGCTGTCCTGAATGAGGTCGATCGCCGATCTGACCAATGACTGGCTCTGGGGAAAATCAAAACGAACCGGTACAGGATAGTAACCGTTTTTCCGGAGCAACGGAAAAATGCCAGCCTGTAGCAAAGAGGTTTTTCCAGCCCCCGAGGGACCGGTTACTATTGTCAGGTTTGAGGTTAGCACCTGCCTCGACAGGTTCGCAATTTCTTCTTTACGGCCAAAAAACAGTTGATCGTCCGACTCCTGGTACGGAGCCAATCCGGGCCAAATATAATCCGGGTTACGTTTATCAGTGGATGTCATGGTTTTTTGCTTCAGTAGATTGTTGATAGAGCTGATTTATTAAAGCCAGACCGGAGTCGGTAACAATCCCCCCGGGAGCATCGAGCCAATGAACCTTGCGGAATTCGTCAGGTATCATCGGATTATTGTCGGAGATAGGACTGATGCACACGGGGAGTAATCTTACCGGGTTATCAGGTTGATTTGACCTTGTAATTGCAAAATCCCACTCTTTTCTATAGAACCGGTCCTGGTTGCTGGATATACTGATTGACGATATCACGGGAATAAAGATTGAGCTGTTTTTGATATTGGTTTCAATGGTATCCTCCCACTGCTGACCGGGCACCAATAATTTTTTGTCCAGCCAAACGGGAATTCCAATGGATCTTATCTCATCGAAAAGCCGGTTGGCTGCCTCGCGGTCTTCACTCGCATAGCTGATAAAGATTGAGTGATTCTGAAAGGTTGCCTCACCGGTTAGATTTCGGGCTTGAGGTTTTTCAAATTCATTCCATAAATCGTATAATTTATCAATGCAGGATTCAACACTCGAGTCCTGAAATACCTGTGCATCTCTCCTTTTCAGGTAATCGGCCAGGTTTTGATCCGAACGGCATACGGAATCGCTGATCATAAAAACCGGTTGAATGGATGGCCGACGGGGATCGGGGCTTGCTATGGAAATAAAGAAGCGGGCCAACCAGTTTGGGAAATTGCATCCCAATATGAGTAATCTTTTGGATGACAGGTATTTGATTAATTCATCAGGCTTATAAATGCTGCTCTGGAGCATTTGGTTTGCTTCGAGAACATCATCCTCGGATAAAGCAAAGGATTTCAATCTTGAAGGCCTTCCGTACAAATAATAGATCGAGGGTGGGGCAGTGTTATTATAGAGGTTATCGATGTAACCGGGATCGAATTGCTGGGAAGATGATCGCTGTGTGAATATGGTCAGATCATCCGGAAGTTTAGTCAGGTTATTTTCAAGAATCCGGATTTGTGAGTCGGCTAATTTCCATGCTTGCTTGATGGCCATCTCCAGAAATGGCTCAAACATGGTGGTCAGGTAAAAGCGAAACTTACTGATCTGTGCGAGTTTTAAAAGGGCAGCTGGCACTGTGGGCTGCTTTTCACTGATAATTGCCTTAACTGCCTGATAGGGGCGGATGCTCCGGAGGTCACCCTGGTGATAGAAGCGTAACATAACTTCCTCCACCGGATGCAGAAAACTCTCCAGCCCCAGCGGGGATAATCCTAATTCCTTTGCCAGTTCTGCGGCGAGCCACTGGCGATAATCCTGCATCACCCCATCAATCTCAACCTTAAGCACTTCCGGACCGACAACAGGAATAATGTCTCCTTCTTTAAGTTCATCGGCGATAACTTTCCAGTTTATGATATGGCTCATAATATATTGTTTATGATTAGCAGGTTATAGTTTAGCACCGAATAGATCGGACAATTTTATATCGATACTAAAGTAAAAAAAGTTTTCACACTATATTTGATCAGCGGAGGCTGGCAGTTTGTCCGTTTTGTTAACTTCAACCGTAAACAATTAATGTCATGAAACCTTCAGTAATTAAAAGACAGGATTTTCTTAAATACACGGCTCTCGGGGTTACAGGATTATCTGTTCCCGGAATGCTTGGCGCCGGTGAGACTCCTAAACCGGTTAAACCTGACCAGAAGTTTTATAGTGAGCTTTTGGAATTGGTCCTGAAAACGCCCTTCATCGATACGCATGAGCATATAATGAATGAATCGGAAAGAATTAATGCCGGTCGAACGATTGATGGGAAAGCCAATGACTGGAGTTTCCTTTTAAGCCATTATTTCGAGGACGACATGAGTGTTTCCGGTATGAATCCCAAAGCAAAAGAGCAATTCTTTTCGCCTGATACAGATCCTTTACAGAAGTGGGACCTGATCGCTCCTTTCTGGCCTTTTCTGAAGCATACGGGTTATGGACAGAGCCTCAGGATTTCCGTCAAACAGTTGTATGGGATTGAGGAGATTACCGGTGAATCGATACCCGCTTTGCAACAGGCCTATAAGGCCCTTATCCGTCCCGGGTTTTACAGAAAGGTGATCAGAGAGGTCAGCAACATCGAGTCTTGCCATGTCAACCGCTGGCCATTTCTTGAATCCGAACAGCCTGATTTGCTCAAGAGCGATCTGCATGTCGATGAGTTGATCCAGAATGGCGGAAATCTGGAATATGCCAGGGAATCCGGGATCAAGGTGAATTCACTTGAGGACTGGTACAAAGTGATTGATTATTGGCTGGCCGCTTATGGTCCAAAATCTGTCGGAATTAAATGTTCCATGGCGTATGGGCGTGATATTGATTTTATTCCCACTCCGGCAGACCAGGTTCGGTCATTCTTTGAGCGGCACCTGGCTGGTAAGAGTTTGGAGCCTGCTGAGGTCAAGGCTCTCGAAGATCACCTGTTTTGGGATATTGTGGACAAGGCTACGGTTATGGGTTTACCGGTAAAACTGCATACCGGCTATTATGTATGGCATGGTTATATGCCGCTTTCCCGGTTGCAGGCCAATCCTGGATCCGCCTGCGAATTATGCAGGCATTCACCAAAAACAAAATTTGTCTTTTTCCACATCGGCTATCCATATTATGAAGATATGCTTGCGCTGGCCAAGCACTACCCGAACGCTTATATCGATATGTGCTGGTCCTGGATCATTAATCCAATATCGGGAATAAAGCCATCAGACACAATAATCTGTGGTTCTTCGTTTTATTTTACATTCCTGTATTGGAACAAGAGCCCTTTATCGAACGGTGTCCAGACACAGGCTCTGAGGCCGCTCTTTTTGAATGCCTGGTTGGCCCAGGTGTTGCAGGTATAAAACAGGCTATAGGATCGCATGGCCTCATAATAGCAATCCGGGTAACCATAACTGAAACATTGAATCCGGATGGTCTTTCCGTCCTCATTTCTTCTGAAACTGGAGGCTATGAACCGCACCATCGCCCGGTATTGAACCGGACTGATCCTTAATTTTTTCATTCCGCCATATCCGGACACATGGGGATAAAAGCTAACATGCAATGCTGATTCACTTTTCAGGAACAGGGCTTTAAAAGCGGTCGCGAAGGTAAGGTCCGCCCAGGTAGGGGTTGTCAGGTAGAATTCTTTGTCTCCCCACCCGAATCCCACATGCGCCGAATCCAGATCATTGGTGAAATCTTTTAATACCTCTTCAGTCCAGTTCATGTACTCATTCCGGACCGGCAGGATGATATCGAAATGCACTCCGTTGGAAGTAAAGTAGATATCGACTGTTTGCTCCTCCGGTGAACGCCGTTCCCTGTTTACTGGTATGACGGATAACAGAACAGCAGCAATCCCATACAACACAATCAGGGAAATGGCTCCTGCAATGATGAGCAATATCAACTTAACAACTTTTCTGAGCCAGGGTAACATGGGTTATTTCATCATATTCCAATTTAAAGATACCCATTTTAAGGAATTAAACCTGATAATCAAGTCGTGTCCAGGTGTACAGGGTCTGAGATAGCCCGGCTCTAAGCGGTTTCCATTGCCAGCCTTCCAATTCAGGATGATCAGATTCAGGAATTTTGCTTCGATTCACAAAAACCGTCAAAGGCTTTTGGGCCATCCGTATTATTTCTGTCGATTTTTCATCATAGGTTCGGTATTCTACTGATTTGAATGAGTTTGAAGGATATTCGATAAACTGAATTACAGATGATGAATTCAATACATGATTCTGGCCGGCAGGAGCAAGATCGGGACGAAACGCCATAGCCCGCAGGAAATGTCGAACATAATCGCCATATCCGTCCGATAACCAGATATCATCGCGAGGGTAGCGGTTTTTTCCGTCATGATCAACCATATAGGTTGCCCAGTTCAATTGCCGTACAGCGTTTTTTACAAATGCGGTATCGCCGGTAAATGCGGCGTATTGCAATTCGGCTGATGCCTGGCGTGCACTGTGACTATTGCCCGGAGTTTGATAAGCCGTTTGCTCATTAACCACGATGACTCCGTATTTTTCCCATTCGGTATTGCCTAACTTTTCATAAACCCAACTAAAAATTCCTTTTACTTCACTTTTCCAGTTCGGGAAATACTCCGGATGGTTCATCATAAACTGGGCAAACGTGATGGCGTTGATCTGGGTATCGCTCCAACCCGGAATATCCTCGAAAAACGGACCCCACCGGTTATTTTGCAGGGGGTATTGTTTCATCCAGGCTAAGATGGTATCAAAGGCCTTCTGATATACTGCAGTTTGGCCTTTATTCATCTGTATCAAATTCAGAAACAATTCCATGGTACCCGACCAATTGGTGGTATACGGACTGAGCTGCACCTCCCCTTCAACTCCATCAACATCTTTACATTTACCTGCCTTGCCTATTAGGACATTCACCTTAAATGGCAGCGGTGATTCTGAATAATTCCCTTCGATTGTGTGTTTTGCCAGGGTATTGTAAGGATAGGGAAGATCGGGCCATTCGGCAGAAGATGATGAAAGGCCATGGCTCAGATAGTAATCTGCAATAAATTTCATATTCTCCTTAATGCGATCATTGCCAGTATATTGATACAATAAGCGCCAGGAGCTAAGCGCCATTTCAAACTGCGAACCGGCCACTCCCCTGGTATCGTTAACATCAGGTTTCCAAACCTGGTGGTTCATATAGTAAGGGAGGCCGTTCAGGTCGGAGCGCATTGTGTCCCAAAAACCCCAGACCCTGCCGATCACAAAGTCATACGATTTCCCCAAATCACTGGAATACCAGGGCAAAATGGTTTGATCGGCTGAATTCAGGTGAATTGGGTGATACATCAGCTTTTCTTCAATTATTGTGTCTTTTACAACTGCTTGCGCAAACGCCGATGTTGAATATTGCAGAACTAAGAATCCTGTAACAAAAGCGGAAATAGCAATTTGGGTCAATATTGGTTTCATTGGGTGCTTGAAAGTTAAAACTCCGGTTTGTATTCCATACTTAAAGGTTCCCAATTAATCTGCCTGATTACAATGTTTCTGACGCGGATCTTACTGCAATAGGCTTCCAATCCAACCTTCGTGTATCTTTGGTTATCGATAGGATCCGGATCCATGGCTTCAAGCAGCAATTTCCCATCTGCAAAAATGAAGCAATGTCCATCTATGCTACCTGCCTGAATTTTGTAAATTTTACCAGGTTTAAAATCGAGCAAAGGGGTACCGACCATAAATTTGTATTCGTCGGATTTTTCGATTCCGACTTTTCCGGTCCACCAGCCCTGGAGTCCTGCCACATAGGCCAACCCCCGCTTGTCAGTTTCAGCTATCCACTCCCCGTTCCACATCACATTAATATCGTGAGATGAAGGTAAAACCGTCTGGGCTTCAAACTCAACCAGCACATTTCCCGGAAAATCCTGGTTCAGGACAGCCATTCCCGGCCAGTTACCGCGGTTCTCGCCAACAAGCCAGCCATCTTCAACTGCCCATTCGCTGTGATGAATGGTCCAGTCCTTTGCCAGGCTTTCAGAGGTTATCACCTGGTTATAAAGGATTTTGGAGGAATCCAGCAGAATCCGTTTTTTCATCAGGAGAAGAGTTGAAGAGTTTTCAATATTGATGGATCCTTGTTTGGATTCCTGCAGATTTCCCGGAGGCGGATAATTTTTCGCAGCATCATCAACCACAAATACCCAGTCAGGCCCGGCGCCATTGTGCCAGGGCAATGTATTCCACCCTGATTCGATGGTTCCGGTATTATCCGATTCCCCTAAAGGGATAGCTGCCCCCTGGCGGGGATCATACCACCAGGCACGTATTTTCTTTCCGGGGATGTAACTGGTGTTGATAGTCATGCCCCGGCCAACAGGCATGTATGCCATGATGTAAGTGGCATCTTTTTTTCCGGGCGAACCATCGCGTGTGGCTTGTATATGCTGCATGCCTTTTCCCTCGAAAGGAACCAGGGCTGTTTCTGAAGTCAACAATACCTCCTGATCGGGAAAGCGGGTAAGGAATGGGCGCGACTCAATCAGGTTTCTGAGATAACGCATCTGAAAAGCTCCCGGCAGGTCGAGCGACTCCTGCCAGGTATGCCGCGCCCAGGAAATCGGTCTTTTGCCGGTGTTCATCTGCCAGATGTTATGGCAGCCATAAGTGACTCCAAATCCCCCGGCAAATACACTGAAATAGGAAGATACGCGCACATCATAATCGTTAAACCAACCATTGCTCGGATGAAAACTCACCGGATGATCTTCATAGTTGGTTTCACCGTCAAATGTTGGTTTATTGGGCTTGAGAAGGTAATCGTTCGCGATAAAATCATAACTGTTTACATTCCGTGTGGCATGGCCTGACTGGATCATGTTGAAATCCAGCCAGGATGCGTTTTGCCAGAATGCTGAAGAGGACATTTGCCCGCGTGGGTGATAAGTAATCAGGTGAATACCGCCGTCACCTTCGCGCAAACCTTTCGCCATCGCCTCCCAAACCTTTTCATATCCATCCGCATTTCGGTCGCCGCCAAGTACCCAGATAATACCCGGCATATTTTTGTAGCGGCTGCCCATAAATTTCCCATACCTATAGGCATTTCCGGCTTCAAAAAGATGAATGGGCTTAAAAAGCGGATGCTGTTCCTTCATCACCCATGCGCCCCAGGTAGGCAGCATAGCCATGTAAAGCCCCATTGAATTTCCCAAAGCAACAACCTGATCAACATGCTTGAAATATTTCTCATTCGGCCTGTCGGTATCCAGATTCTCAAAAGGCAGATCACCATTGGCATTGGGTTCAATGAGACCATCGATTTCACTCAGCACCACACATTGCACAACAGTAAATCCTTTGCTGGCGCGATTGCTGAGGTAGGTGTATGCTTCATCTTTATTCAGACGATGAAACAGCTCCCAGCCGGTATCGCCCAGGTAGAAAAA
>JAPLDV010000689.1 GCA_026391235.1 Bacteroidia bacterium
ATCTACCAGTACAAACACGTAACCGTTTCGGGAAAAGTACCAGGCGCGGTTATGGTATGTGTCAGAACTGTAGGGGGTTAAGGTAAAGATAACCGGAAGAGGTCCGGCCCCTTTCGGTTTAAAAACCGTGGCATTCAGCTGGATTCCATCTCTCATGGGTATCTTGACACCCCAGATCAGATCGATTGATTTCGAATTGGAGTTATCCTGGCTTTGTGAAAAACCGGGTGATCCAAGCAAGAAAAACCCAGTCAAAACCGGAAGAAAAATTTGTAGTATTTTCATAACTGTCAGTATATTAGTTTAATAGAATTTTTGTTTCCATCCTGGACCTCTCACAACTCTTCCCGGTTTGGCACCGGTATGTTCTCCATCTTTCAATACCTGGACGCCATTGACAAATACATGTATCATACCCGTGGAATATTGCCGGGGATTCTCAAAGGTTGCGTGGTCCTGAATTTTAAGAGGATCAAAAATGGCCAGGTCGGCAAAGTATCCGGATTTTAATGCCCCGCGTTTCTTAATCTTAAGATTATCGGCCGGTAAAGTTGTAAGTTGGTAAATCGCTTCCTCAAGTGATATGATTTTTTCTTCCCTCACGTATTTGCCCAGCAAACGGGCAAAATTACCCCATGCCCGCGGGTGAGAACTGGTTTTAAGAAAAACTCCTTCCGGCGCGTATGATGCTTCATCGGAACAGAAACTCATCCAGGGCAGGGCAATCTGTTTTTTTACATTGTCTTCCGACATCAGAAAATAGACTACTGAAACCCTGCTGCTGTCCTGAATGACCAGGTCCATTGACGTTTCCTCAGGAGATTTATTCCTCATCCGGGCAACTTCAGCCAGCGTTTTACCGGTGAGGTATTTTAAGGTGTCGTTTCTGAACCCGATCAATAACACTTTTTCGGCTGAACCAGCCAGTTTCATCATATTCTCCCAATCACCAGCGGGATTAAGCATTTCTTTCCTGACCTTTTCCCTGATTAAAGGATTCCGGAGTCTTTTCGACCATTCACCATAACCACCCTCCTGAACCCATGGCGGCATGCTGACATCCAGACCCGAAGCACCGGCGATATAAGTATACATATCAGCAGTTATCCGAAGACCACCGGATCTGGCTGATTCAATTCTTTTAATTTCTTCATCGAGTTTGTTCCAGTTTGATTGGCCGGCCTGTTTAAAATGATAAATTTCAGCCCTGATATTTGCTTCTTTGGAAATAGTAAGAAATTCATCCAGAGCATTTAACAGGTTATTGCCCTCATTTCTGATGTGCGAAATATAAATTCCGTCATACCTGGCCGCTTCTTTGCAGAGGGCAACAAGCTCATCCGTTTTTGCGAAACAATCAGGGACATAAATCAATGCCGAAGCTATGCCCAATGCACCTTCCTCCATTCCCTGACGCACCAGCATCTTCATCGTGTCCATCTCAGTTTCAGTAGGTGCACGGTCTTCATAACCAATAGTATAGATTCTTGGAGTAGATGCACCGATAAAAGAAGCAATGTTGGGTGAAACTCCTCTTTTTTCCAGGAATTCCAGATATTCGCCCAACGTGGTCCATTCGATAGTGTATTTTATATCACCCTGCTCATCTTTCCATTGCTTCTTCATTTTGTCGTTCAATGGGCCACAGGATGATCCTTCACCAAACACTTCCAATGTTACCCCTTGCCTGATATCACTTTGCGACCTTCCATCTTCAATCAGGGTCTCAACCGCCCCGCTCATCATGTTGATAAAACCCGGTGTTACGGCTAAACCTTTTGCATCAATCTCTATTTGACCGATTGCATTCTTTAGATTACCGGTTTTGGCAATGGTATCCGCGTTAATACCCACGTCTCCAATATAAGAAGGAGAACCTGAGCCATCCAGTATTTGGCCGTTTTTGATCAGTACATCATATTTCTCAGGTGAGGAGCACCCCCCAAGGATGAACAATAAACCCAGAGCTAGATAGCAGGCTCTTTTCATTCGTTAATAATTGATTCTTAAATGATACTTGGCTCGTACTCATGGAACCTTCAATTTTTTTCATGGCATTTTGGCTGCTTGAGTTCGTGAAGGTTTCATGGCTTAGGATGATTAATTTTTAGGATGTTTAACTGCTGGCAGTTAATTTTCAAAAGTTAAGACCTTCCATTGAAACGACCAAAAAAATCTTCCACTCCTCGAAATTTTGTATTTTCGTGGGTCTTAAATAATCCGCGAAAATCCGCGCTGCGGAGCATCCGCGTTATCCGCGTTCTATTCCTGATGTAAGCCTATAAATGATACTGATTTGTGAATTATGCAAAAGAATTTCAACAGGCGCCATTTCATTAAAACGGGTGCCATCGCAGCTGCTGGCTTAACAATTGCCGCGCCTTATTTAAAAGCCGGGATGAACAGCATGACGGGTAATCCGGTGAGGCTGGGAGGTCCGGTAACCGGCGATTTTACCGATCCTGCCGAATGGGTTAAGGCTGTTAAGTCATTGCGATACAGCGCTGCCTATTGTCCGGTTCAGCCTGGTGTATCCAGTGAACTGATAAGATCCTTCAGAGCTGAGGCAAAAAAAAGCAACATCCTGATTGCTGAAGCCGGAGCCTGGAGCAATACACTCGATCCTGACGAGACGAGGCGTAAGGAAGCAATCAAAAAGAATATTGATACACTCCAGCTGGCAGACGAGATTGGAGCATCCTGCTGTGTGAATATTTCCGGGGCAAGAGGCGAAATATGGGACGGACCCTATGCAGAAAACTATGCAAAAGATACTTTCAATCTGATTGTTGAAACCGTCAGGTATATTATTGATCAGGTGAAGCCTGTAAATGCATTTTATACCCTTGAAACCATGCCTTATATGCTCCCCGATTCGCCCGATACCTATCTGGAGTTAATCAAAGCTGTCGGCCGTAAACAATTTGCTGCCCACCTCGATCCGGTTAATATGATTTCGAGCCCCCAGAGATACTATAATAATGCTTCGTTTCTTAAGGAATGCTTTGCCAAACTGGGCCCATATCTCAAATCCATTCATGCCAAGGACATAACCATTTTACCCAAATTGACGGTCCACCTCGAAGAACGCAGACCCGGATTGGGTGGGCTTGATTATGCTGTGTTTTTGCAGGAAACCAGCAAGCTTAAAGATATTCCTTTTATGCTTGAGCACCTCGAAAAGCAGGAGGACTATAGGCTGGCCGCTGATTATGTTCGCGAGGTTGGTAAG
>JAPLDV010000702.1 GCA_026391235.1 Bacteroidia bacterium
AGTGAAAGAGTTTCCACTCATCTATTTCAGACATTTGAAGAAAAATAAAAATTAATAATTGAACTCAACGTATTCAATTAGAAATATTGTATGAAAGATTTAGTTTTGATCATACCCGTTAAAGACTCCCTTAACACTGCATCCGAAACAGTTCGTTCGATAGCTTCAGCAACAAACAGCTTTGACTTTTATGTTTTTGATGATTTCAGTACAGCAGAAACCAGGCAATGGCTCGACGAAAATTCAGTAAAGTATGGTTATCAAGTAATTGGCCTTGAAAAACACACAACAAAAAAATCGCCAAACTATCGAACCATCCTACTGATGGCCAGAGAGATGTCGCTTAAAAAAAATGCTCATCTCGTGATTATTGAATCTGATGTGATTGTCAAAGCTGACACCATCAGTGGTTTGAATCGCTTAGCAGACGAACTGCCAAATGCCGGGCTGATTGGTGCGGTAACTGTTGACCATGAAGGGAAGATCAATTTCCCCTATCTTAAGGCATCAAACGATGAAAAAACAGAAAGTTATGTTTTCGAACACAGCATTAGTTTTTGCTGTACGCTTTTAACAAACAATTTTCTGCAAGAATTTGATTTTAATGAACTACCTGTCTCGCTGGATTGGTTCGATGTGCCGATTAGTAAAAAATCGCGGACTATGGGCTTTAATAATTATATTTCAAAAGATCTGATGGTCTTTCATCAACCACATGGCAGCCGTCCCTGGAAAATGCTGAAATATTCAAACCCGGTTTTGTACTATCTGAAAAAGTTTTTATTTCGGCGAGACCGGTTGTAAATACCGGTTCCATATCTGAAGAAGTCGTAAAATCGAGATTATCGGTCAGTGAGATAAATCCAATCCCTTTCTTGGTGAGTAGCGTAATGTCAAGGATCAGCTCCATTGATGATCGGGCGAACCGATCAAGTTTATATACAACAATGGATTCGTATGCTCCTGCCATAGCCTTTTCGAGCATGAGCTGTTTGACCGGTCTTGATTTCCTTGTGGATTCCGTTTCTTCATACAGGTGGTACTCTAAGCCTTTGTTCCTGGCATATTCCTCCACCCTTATCTTTTGATTATCGATTTGTTGTTTGTCTGTTCGCCTTTTTGTTATTGAATCGAATCTGATTCTCCCGGCAAGAAAAACGCTGGGTCACAACCTTCTTCGTAAACTCCTGCCCTGTCAATGCATCTCTACCTTTCATGATATTTTCAATTTCATGTAAAGACAATACAAAAAATGTCATTGTCAAGTGCTAATTATTTGATATATTGACTGTTGTGATAGTTATTAGTGGTTTTGTTATCGTCGTTTATCAAAATGGCAAGTTGCTGGCGAGAGTGTTAATAAGATTATTCTAAATCTCAATGGGATTGACAGTTACAAGCAAGATTTTTAGCAACTTGTGTAAAGCTAGACCGTTGTCTTATGTTGGAATCAGGAAGGCCTCGGTTATGCAAAATGTTTGCAAATAAAAAAGCGATTACATTTATAATTTCATGTAATCGCTTGATAATCAATTGTTGTCCTGCCAGGGCTCGAACCTGGACTCTTCTGATCCAGAATCAGACGTGTTGCCAGTTACACCACAGGACAATTCGGGCACAAAGATAGGTTTTTTTCAAAATCTCCAAAATGAAAAATAGAAAAAGGTATCGGGTATTGGGTATCGGGTTGTCAGGTATCGGGTTGTCAGGTGTCAGGTGTCTGGTTGCAAAGAGCTTTTTCCCCCGATACCCGATACCCGACACCTGACACCACCTTTCTTCACTATCTTTGCCCCATGTCATTGAATTTGAAAGTCGAAATTGATCCCCGTTCGGGATTTTGCTTTGGGGTGGTGAAGGCAATTCACCGTGCTGAAGAGATTCTTAAGAAAGAAGGGAAATTGTATTGTCTGGGCCAGATTGTTCATAATGATGAAGAGGTGAGACGGTTACAGAAGATGGGAATGATTACCCTCACGCATGAAGAGATGATGAAAATTCACGGGCAAAAGGTGCTGATCCGTGCCCATGGTGAACCGCCTGAAACGTATGAGACACTTCGTCAGAATGGCAATGAGATCCTTGATGCTACCTGTCCGATTGTATTGAAACTTCAGGATCGTATCAAGCAATCAGAAAGCGATGGTGAGTTTATCCTGATCTATGGAAAAGCCAACCATCCGGAAGTCATGGCCCTGATGGGTCACCTTGAGGGGAGAGGGATCGTGTTTAAGGAATTCGATGAATTGGATATTTCACAGCTGCCTGAATACGTCACCCTTTATAGCCAGACTACGATGAGTGTGGAGAAGCTCTATAACGTTCGGCAAAAATTAGAGGAGGCCGGAATCCGGGTTTTGCTCAAAGATACCGTTTGCCGGCAGGTTTCAGGCAGAAAAGAACAGATGCAGGAATTCTGCCTCAAACACGATGTCATCATTTTCATATCCGGAGTAGAATCCAGCAACGGCAAGGTGCTTTTTGAAGCTTGCCTGCAGGTTAATCCACGCAGCTATAAAATATCCTCCGTTGAAGAAGTCGATCCCTCCTGGTTTCGTTCCGGCAACAGTATCGGAATTTGCGGAGCCACTTCTACACCAACCTGGCAGATGGAGCAGGCGAGGGAGAAGACGATAAGGATGTGAGGGCGTGTAGAGACGCATAAATGCGTCTTTAACGCTAAGAAGGTTAAGAATGTGGGGAAATATTTATTTGGCGGTAAGCCTGATCCCCCAGTTGTTGCCTGTGGAGGTCATGAAAAACACCTCGGCCGTTTCCCCTGGACGGCCCCGGGGGAGCAACATCAGTTTTATTTTCTGATCGGTCATAACCGGAAATGATTTCCGGTACTTACGGACCTTCATGGATTCCAGTTTTCTGCGAACGGGCAGGGTATTCCATCCCAGCAATTCCATTCCCGGCCTGACACCCAGTTTATAGGCCTGACGGGTGCTGTCAACCGATGAAACAATGATCAATGAATTGTGATCAACCATGATTTCAAAACCGTAGGATCTGGAATAACGTTCAGGCCAGTTGCTTTGCTGTTGTAATGGATCCTTCGGATAAATTCTAAAACCCAAACCACAAAAAACAAATAAAACCCAAAACCCAAATAAGAACAAAAACACTAGATTATTTAGGTTTATTAAATTAATTTTTTT
>JAPLDV010000386.1 GCA_026391235.1 Bacteroidia bacterium
TTGCTTCAGTATCTCCAGGTTTAATTTTATCTCAAAAGCCACGCCCTCCAGCAAGGCCTTCAGGATCTCTTCCCGTGTAACCGACAAATCCAGCCCGAGAATCGCACCTTTTACCGACACATCAAAATAGGGAGTGCCGGAGGGTGTAAAATAGGGTAACACAAGCAATCCTGCAGGTTCTTCGGGCATCTGGTTCAGCAGCAGTTCATAGGGATCGCCGCCCGATTTCCTGGCAAGTTCGGTTTCCATGGCTCCAAATTCATCCCGGAACCACTTCAGGAGATTGCCTCCGGTGAGACTGAAAGCGACCGTTGCATACATACCCGGAACCGTATGGTCGTAGGTGCACAAATTGTTTTTCCGCAGTTCTTCGGTAAATACCGGCCTGTTAAAAGCCGGCGTAATACATTCAACTGTTCCCGCAGAGTAAACGGCAATTCCGGGTTCTGTAACCCCGGCACCAAGAGCGGAACAAGGCTGATCATGCCCGCCGGTGACAATGAAGGTTTTATCCGATAGATTCAGCTCCCTGGCGATGTCTTTGTTAACATACCCGGCAATGGTACCCGATTGCAGAGGTTCCGACAGCTGCTCTTTCCGCACCCCTGCCTCAAAAAGTATCTCTTTATCCCAGGTATGGTTAACCACATCAAAAAGCATGGTTCTTCCGGCAAGCGGCCATCCCATCGAGGGATTCTTTATTCCCAGCCTGTATTGAAGAAGATCTTCGAAGCAGAGGATCCTGCGAGCTTTCGCCCATATTTCAGGATCGTTTTGTTTTATCCAGAGCAACTTGAACAGGGAAAACATCGGGTGCGGTGTATGCCCGGTTATATGGTAAAGCTTTTTCTCACCGAATTTCTCAATCCAGGGCCCAATCAGTTCATTTGCCCTGATATCAGAGGAAACCAAGGCATTACACAGTGCTCGTCCCTCTTTATCAAGCAGGGTGAATGCCTCTCCCTGGCTTGATATTCCCAAACCTGTTACTGCAGCTGGTCCGAGTTGTGATGCTGAATCCCTGATCACTTCAAAGCACTTCTGCATGACTTCATCGGTATCCAGTTCTGCCCATCCTGCATGCTTCGGGATAATGTCATATTCCCGGTAAGCTAATGAAACCTGCCGTCCGAGATCATCAAAGACAACAGCCTTACATCCGCTGGTCCCGATATCAATTCCGAGGTAATGGTTCATAATCAGAAAAAATCAGACATACCAAAGATGCAGGTAATCCAGAACAATTTTTTTCATCTCATTAAAAACAATATCCTGGCGGTAAACGGTTGTATAATGCGTAAGTGATGCTTTGCCTGATCCATTAACGTTTCTGCCCAGTAATCCGGATTCAATCATGGTCTCCGTCATTTCTTTCCCAATGATTTTTGAGGCATTGCGCACCATGTCCTCAAACAAAACCGGAGAGCTGTTCCTTTCCAGGATGGTCCAGATATTAACTTTGGCTATCCCATCGGCAAACAGGTTCTTAATCTGATCGTTGCCAACGGATGAGGTACCGTGAAGAACCAGCTTTGTCCCGGTCAGTTCACTGATTTGCCGGGCCCTGTCGCCATGATATTTAAGGTCCGCAGCACTCGCCCGGTGCTCAGTTCCAAGGTTGGCTACGATAAAGTCAACGCCGGTTTGATGGAGATACTTAACAGCCTGTTCCGGAGTGGTCAGATCGCTTCTGACTTCTCCCTCAGCATCCACGATTTCATCGCAGGCACCTTCAATAACAATTTGATGTCCATGCTTCTCCACAAATTCTGATGTCAGTTTGATATTCTCATCAAAAGGCAGTGACGATGCATCATACATGACCATGGAAAACCTGTTCATATCCCACTCCAGCAGGAGTTTGTCGGTATCCCACTGCGCATGGTCGAGATGGATCATCACCTTGAGCTTTTCAAAGGGTGATCCCTTGCTGGTGAGAACTTCCAGGTCGGCCAGAAATAATTTCAGGCCGATGTCCCAGAGCCGGGTATGGGTATAATAGACGGATTGGCTGCGATGGCTGTACTGGTTGGTGATTCCAATGGTGACAGGCAGATGAGGCTGATCGGTTTTCCGGCTGTATTCAAGGGTTGCCGAAAGGATCGCCTCTACAGTGGTAAGGTTTTCTGCATTAAAAGTGGGTATGACCCATTTTTTTTGTCCCGCCTGATGATAAACCTCAAGGACTTTTTCTCTATGGAGGATTAGTGGCATAGGATGTTAAGTAAAACAGGTATCAGAGCGCGATGGCTTTTATTCCGGTTATCTCGCAAAATGCTTTCAGCTCTTCATACAGATGAGCGCCATATCCGAGACATGCATATTCGTTATTCCAGGCTTCGAGCAGGGCATCGATATCACACTCCGCTTTTACAAAACCGTGGGGCCAGAACGGGATGCCACATTCATTTTTCCGTTGCTCAATCTGATCAGCAGGCGGTTCGAAAATAGTGCAGCGGGCAATGACCATTTCAAACTGACCATCGTTTCTGCCCAGTCTGGCCAGCACACCTTCACCAACTTTACAGATCAGTTTTATGGATATGCCTCCCGCTTCTCCCTCAGTGGGGATGCCATGTTCAGCAAAACCGGCAGGTCCAAGGCTGCCGGCCAGTGAAGGCGGGCAGGCACCGTCGCCAATGATTTTTATTTCATGGTTCAACTTGTCGATATGCTGCAGGTCGCCATAATAAACAGGCTCTCTGCTTAAGTCGGTCAGGCATTTCACGGTTAGGGCAGTATTAAAATCACCCAGTGTTGAAGTGCCGTGTCCATCCTCCAGCATCATACTTTGGGCAAAACAGGTTGCACTGTATTCGTCGCCCAGGCCGGGAAAGGACTGGATGGTATAAAAATCCCAGCCGTTTTTCGTGACCAGCTTTTTAATTGCCAGATACAACCGTATGGAACGCTCAGCCTGATCAGTATCGGGTATGGTTTCTGAAAAAAACTTTTGTATCCTGGTCTTGGCCTGACCGATCTCTTCTGCAGTAATTCTTTTTGCGGCCTCCAGCAGTTCCGAAGTATCCCTGGAATCAATATCGACACCGAATGTTTTCATCCACTGCGATGGATCGGCTGCGCCGCAGGTCTGGCCCATGCCCCTCCCTCCGAAAGCGCCGATAGTACTCATATTCAGAGAATTTTTCATGGCACTGGCCCGGCAATATGAGGTAATTTTCTCTACTGCCCCCGGATCATCATACCCGCCATAAACAAACCGGTGCCGTATCCCAATCTCTTTTAAAGCACCCTGCATAACCAATCCACCGACGGGCCTCCACCCCTGGCTGCCAGGGTTTGTCCAGAGTACAACACCCTTGCCTGTTGTTGCAAAATCGCGGATGGCGGCAACCAGATGGGAGGCCCACACCCAGGTGCCCGAGAATAAAACGACCGCATCAACATCGTTCATCTTCTTGAATTTGTCGAAGCATTCCCTGGCTTCTGGTTTTGAGGCAATAACCAGATCATATTCAACAAGCTCGAGGCCGCTATTCCTGAGCGACTGTTTGGCACCTTCAACAATCCTGTTATCAATGAAAGGGGTTCCCATCGGATCTGTCAGACCATCTTTGTGAACACCGTACACTATAAATCCCACTTTTGACTTGATCATTTTTAGGTCCTCAATTTAAGTCCGGGAATTATCTTGATTATATTTTTGTAATAGATCTTCTCCAGAACTTCTTTCGGAAGCCCGATTCCACAGATCGGCCAGCGCGCCCGGTCGAAAGTGCCGTCATAGTCGGGTGCAAAGAAAGACTCGTCATAGGTCTCCAGGAATCTGAAATAGGTGCGGTACATTTCTATAGAACTTTCAATATTTGCGGGCATATCTGTTCCGAAAATGATCCGATCCTGATGTTTGATGAAGAACTCCCGTGAAGAATACGGCTGCCGGCCCAATTCGTCAATCCGGGCCGAAAAGTCGATATACACATTGGGATTCTCATTCAGCAATTTTGAAACAGA
>JAPLDV010000510.1 GCA_026391235.1 Bacteroidia bacterium
ATCCTCGGCAAAGAGCACTCCCTCCGGCCGGATCACCTGTTTCAGATCCCTGGCCATAGCGTCGGCTTCAGCCTGGGTTACTGGAGCGTATCCCCAGTTATTGATTAGACTGTGATTGGAAATATTGATAACATTTTGAACTTCATCCTCATAGTGTTTCAGATTAATTTGCCTGACAGTCACACCATAGCGCTTGGCTACATTATCCGTTAAGGACAGGATGCGATCGGGAATGCGGTAATTCTCCTTGCAGGAGATATAATAGCAGAGCAGGTCTTTCACCTTGGTCAGGCCGTACGAACCCATCTGTTGATTGTAATATGGTGGATTATAGGGTGCCATGATGGTTGGCGGAGGTTCAAATCCCTCTAATACAAGCCCCCATTCCTGCGAAACGAACGACCAGGGCCCCCGCATGTAGGTCATGCCTTTTCCGCGAAGCCATTCTGATGCAGTATCCAGTAACATCCTGGATGCCACCGGATCCTCATTGCACTCATAATACCCGAAAAGACCGATGGGCTCCCCCCAGAAGTCAATAGCCAGCGTATCAAAAAATGCTGCAATCCGGCCGATAATCTTACCCTGGTCCTTAAGCAGGAACAGCTGATATACCGTATGATCCAGCGTGGGATTCTTGATCCGGTTGAACTGGCCTTTCAGCTCCATCCGCAGAGGGGGAACCCACATCGGATCGTTGCGGTAAATGGAGTAGGGGAGGTTGATGAACTTTTTGAGGTCAGCGGTGGAGGAGATGGGGAGGATTTGCATGGGTTTCAGGTTAGGTGAGGGGTCCCCGCTTTCGCGGGGATGACAGAAAAGGGGGCGGTGGTAAGGGGAAAGGTCCCCGCTTTCGCGGGGATGACAAGGAGATTTTGCCCAAAGTTCTTTAATATTAGCATATTAGCATATTAGCATATTAACCAATTAGCATATTAGCAGCTTACCACGGCTTCCGGTGCTCCCTTACAAACAACTTCATCGCCTCCGGATCACCCGTAGTCATTCCGGCTGCCGGATCCCAGCTGATCTTCCGGCCGGTACGAATGGCTATATTCCCGATATGACTGATGGTATCGGAGAGGATGGCTTCATCGAGCGGACTTAATTCAGGTTTAAGGCCTTTGATGGTTTCGGTGAAGATCTGAACCAACCGTGCACCCTCGCCATTGATCCGGCCATCTGCATTGGCCGTTTTGTTAAGTGCCTGGTGAATCTCCGGTATGTCGGAGCTGGCGGTTGACCTCCCCAGTGATATCCATCCTTTAGTACCGAAAAAGGTGGTGCCGTTGCCGTCCCATTTCGGACGGTACTTCATCACCAGCGGCTGGGCAATCTCGTCGCTCATGAAGTGCAGTTTCAGTCCGTTGGCGTATTCACAATTCACATCCCAGGTATTGACCGTATCCCAGATCCCGCCGGGAGCCCAGTAACCGCCTTTGCCTTCGCAAGTATAGCTTCCGGTCATAAGATCCTTTATTCCCATAACCATGATATCCAGCGGGTGAGCGCCCCAGCCGGCCAGGAAACCGATACTGTAATCGTAAATGAAATAGGAACTTTGCATATCCACACGGGCCGGACAGTAAGCATGAAACGGCGCCGGACCGATATAGCGATCGTAGTCCAGTCCGGCCGGCACAGGTTCTTCAATGCACAGCGGTGATTGAACATCATTTACCCTCGGGCACCAGACATCCACCCGCTCAACTTTGCCGATATCACCATTTTTAATCATAGCAACTGCCTGTTGCATAAATAGATACGACCGCTGCTGTGTGCCGTAGTTGAAATGGACTTTATTGCTTTTGCACTCTTGGGTGAGCCTGACAAAATCCGGGTGGCTCAATCCCAGCGGCTTGGCTACATGCAGATGCTTTCCGGCCTGAGCTGCTAAAATAGCCAATGGCATGTGCCAGTGATCAGGTGTGGTAATGGCCACGGCATCAATATCTTTTCGCTCCAGTATTCGTTCGAATTCATTGTAAGCCTTAAGATCGGCCTGAATGCTCTTCTCCTGATAGGCCTTCCGTGCCAATCCAAGGGCATTCTCCCTTCGGGATTGAAACACATCGCAAAAGGCCACCGACCGGATCTGATCCGGCCACCGGAGAAAATAGGAGTTCAGCTCATCGGCGCCCCGGTTGCCCAGGCCGATATGTCCAAAAATTATCCGGTCGTTGGCGCCTTTAACGGTTGAGCAACTGGTGAGGATCATCGGTGAGGCCGCTGCTGCAGCGGCTCCGATGGCGGTGTTTCTGAGGAAGGTTCTGCGTTTCATAAGTTGTTGGTTATCAGTTATCGGTTGTTAGTTATCAGTTTGACAAGTTGCAGGTTGCAGGTTGTGGATTGGCACATTGGCACATTGAATAATTGGCATATTTAGAATTTATCAATCTCTTTTTTGCTAAGTAGTCCGGTTGGTAAGTAGATCCGGTATTTCAAATGCAGCACCTCGTCTTTTTTTAGCTTCATAGGCTCTTTATACAGTATCGCCGGACTGAAATAGTACATCGGTGTGGCGGAATCGTTGATGCAGTACCAGGGTGATGGATAACGTGGATTATCAGGGTGATCGAAGATGATGACCTGTTCGCGCTGTCCTTTCCCATTTTCAAAATCACAGGCTACCCAATGGTAACCGTCGCCATTGGCCACAGTATCCTTCGATTCAGAGAAATAACGAATATCCCGGAATTCCGTATTCAGCCGGATCGACATGCCCGAGTATCCTCCCCAGGTTCGTCCGCCTGGTTCATGGGTGATAGGGGTGCGATCGAGCAGGAGATCTTTTAATGCAGTGAAAGTGAGTTCGTAATCGATCCAATAGCTCTTATCTGCTTTCGGTGCCGAAATAGTGATCCGCTGAACTTCCTTCATCACAGGTTGATCCTTTTTATCCCACGGATGGTATATGATGTTTAAATTGATATGATAAACTCCCGGCTTGGTCGAATCCACCTGCACCGATTGGATTTTTGTCATTCCTTCACTGATGTGCCTGGTGGGATCGCCGGTATATTCCCAGTAATTCAGTCCGTCGATGAACTTCCACGAAAACCAGAGCCCCATGTGCCAGAGATGATCTTTGGGCGATTCTGCTGTCAGGACCGTGCCATTCGGCGAGATCAGGGGATGGAAATGGGGCTTGCGGTCGGGGTGGAACTGATAGGTACCAAACCGGCCGGTGACGGATGATTCTATCCCACCGGCCCAGGTTGCAGCCCGGATGAGAAGTTGCTGGAGATCAGGGTTTGATAGAACTTTCTCATCATGGCCCAGGATGGTATAGAAGCTTCGGCCTTTTCCATATTGATTGATCAGGATAGCCGGATAGGTTAATGCCTCAAGGGTACCGTCCGGATTTTTTTTCTGTGCCCATCCAAGGGATGTTGCCGAAGGAATGATATCGGTATTCATCCAGATCTCATCGGTGATCGTAAAATCTTTCAATCCCTGGGTGATAGGATGTTTGTTATCGGTGAAATGCACCACAGCCTCACCAATACTTCCGTGTTCGGTTTTCTTTCCCCATCGTCCCATGGCAATGGAATGATAATCAGGCCATCCGTAAAATGAAGATCCGCCGGCATGAAGGAACAGGGCTCCGCCGCCCTCATTAACATATCGTGTAAATGCCTGTTCTTTAGCCTGATCCCATCGGGCCGAAGTATCCGGCCATGAGTTCCAATTGCTGACTACCAGTCTGAATTTCTTGTAATCAGCGTATTTCAATGTATCCGGCCGGTTTGTGACGGCAACCGAAAATAATCCGGATTCACCGAACATCTTCTCCAGAACGGGTGTCGTTTTTTGCCAGTCGTGATTGTTTTGTCCCGACAGGATCAGCATCGGAACGTGCTCCTGTGCTGATAGTTGCAATGAAATCAAAAGTCCCGCTGCTAGCATGGTGATCAAGCGAAAGGCACAAGCTGCTCTTCTTTTCATTTTAGTCCGGTTTAGGATGGAAAGTTAGGAAAAAGATAGGAATCAGGGATAGGTTTCAGATTGAAGTAAAAAGGATGAGATTACAATTCAGAATTCCGAATTCCGAGTTCCAAAATTCAGGTTATCATGAAGTGGGATAGTTAAATTCTTTTTTTCTCTGTGTAACTCTGTGGTTCTCTGTGAAACTCAGTGTCAGTTCTTTTTCTTACACAGAGGTACACAGAGAACCACAGAGTTACACAGAGAAACCTAACCCGACTCAAATACATTGGATTCTAAATTGTAAATTGCCTGTAATAAACCTGATGTCTGAATAAATAAAAAAACACTCATAATCAAATGATTAAAAGGATATTATCTGTCATAGTACTTGCCCTTTTGCCCGGAGCTACCCTCAACGCCCAAACCATCTCCCTCAGCTCCCTCCTCCGCGAAATGACCGACCGGAGTCAGATGGCACAGTTCCCCACGATGGAATATCGATCCCTTCAGGCAAGCAGCTACAACCGGGCCTCGGTTTCGCCCGACAAGCCCGGCTGGTTCGCTGATTCCGACGGGGTAGCATGGATTCGGGAGGAACAAAAGAACGGCAAAACAGAGTATGTTGTGATGGAACATACCGGTCCCGGATGCATAACAAGGCTCTGGACCCCATTCTTCTACTACGATTTCAACAACCGGAAGGGACCGGATATCAAAATATACCTGGATGGGAGCGACTTACCCCGTTTGCAAGCTTTACCGCAAGGGCCGGAGTGTGCTTTTTGCCAATTCCCTTTGCTAAAAGCTGTAAAATCACGATGACAGATAAAGCATTCTATAACATCGTCAATTATCGGGCCTATGAAAAAGGGGCTAATGTCAAAACATTCACGCTTAAGCAATTTGCAAAAGCCGCTCCATTGATTGCTCTAACGGCCAAAACATTAGTCGAACGTCCATCACCATTAACATCATCTGCAATTACCAAGACCATTCATCTGAAATCAAATGATATTCAAGAATTTAGCCTGCCGGATGGAAGTAAAGCAATCCGGGAACTAACGATCCGGATCGATCCCAAAAGCGGTTTGCAGGCATTACGCTCAACAATTCTTGAATTGACTTTTGACGGGGTTCGGACCGTCTGGTGCCCGGTGGGGGATTTCTTTTGCAGGGGCGATAAGATCAATCCGTTCCATACCTGGAACCGTTCGGTGTTACCCGATGGGACCATGATC
>JAPLDV010000318.1 GCA_026391235.1 Bacteroidia bacterium
TTCTGATCGGCATTCATCAGCTCACCGGCGACCGGCATGAGGATTTGATCAAACTTAGCCTGAATGGAATTTTTCAACTGCAATTTCCTGCTGCCTTTTTCTGTTTGAACCCGTTCATCATTTGGAAGATTGATGGCAATAGTTTTGCTACCGGCATTACAATCCCCGGCATAATATACAGCATCATAAACACCTAAATCAGAATCACTTCCCGGAATTTCCCGTTTGTAGGCATCCGGTACGGGAAGCGATTTCTGCAGTTGCGGCAGGAGCTGGGCAAACCGGTCGAGCTTCTGACTCCAAACCTGATCCTTTATCAGGACAAATGCTTCATGGGCAGCTTTATGCCCCAACAGTGCATCTTCATAATTTTCAATGGGCCCGATTACAAAGTCTATGTTGCTGGATTTCATATCCATCCAGGCAATATCACTGGCATAGTACTCATCACTAAGTAATGCTGCAGCCCGGCATTCCAGATATTTTTTAAATCCTTCATTTTCGGAAAGTGCGGCAGCCTTAATCAGCAGGTCAGAAGCTTTATTAACCTGATTAGCAAAAAACTCATGGTAAGGAATGGTATAAAGCTTGCCACTTTTATCTCTCCTTACCATGGTGTACAGGCTCATTTTATCCTTTGCCTCAAAACCATTGAATTCCTCCCTGGTCATATCCAGCGGATAAAACTGTGCTCCGGCAGGTTTGCTCCCAAAACCATCCAGAAAAGCTTTATCTTCGTTGAGGCGTTCCCATGGACCATAATTGATCATCAGGAATTTCTGAACAGTTGAATCGGGATATTTGGTGAATAACTCATTCTTATTTCCATAAGTCTCCTGCCAGAAAATGTCATCCATGATCCCGGCAGCTTCAATAAGGAAAGGGAGTAACTGTTTCTCTTTGTCGGATAGGACACTAAGGTCGGCAGTTAGCGGGAAAGTAGCATATGCGTTTATTTTTTCCATCAGGACCGGATCAGCGGTCCGGGTCGATTTTTTTGGTTGACACGACATGGCCATCATGATAGTTAAACAGATGATAATTAGTGAGTAAATCTTTGTTTTCATGGAATTATGGTATTATGTTGCTGTTTTATTGTTTCAAACAAAACAATTAGCCACACCAGACACAATAGGTCACAACAGATAATCAGTCATTCCAACCTATTGCGATCTAATGTGCCTGTTATGGCAAAATATATAATTATCTGTCAACATCATCAACCTTGAACTGGAATCCAAGCCGTTTTCCGGTTGTAAGTTTTGCGTCGGAAATATTTTGATGAATCTGCCCGACTGAAATCAGTTTAACTGCTTCGTAAGGTGGAACAAGGAGATCAAAATCGAGGCAATACTGAACTGAAGCTTTAACAATTTCTTGTATTGACTGTTGATCTAACACATTTGCTCCCAGTGTGGTAAAATTAAATCCGGATTGACGTTTCCCCTGAACGAAGAAGTGATTGTTTTTATTGACAAAAATCCGCGCAACAAGGTATCCGAGATCCTCCATCCGGTTATATTTAAAAGAATCGGAAAGGAAATTATATAAATTGATTACACCTGAGTATCCCGCGGAAGGATCATCCTTTATGTAATCGGTTTTCCAGATTTCATGGTCGCGGTCGAACTGGAAAATATTCGAATGCATACTGAAAACCAGAATGTCGCCGGCAACCTTAAGCTCTGCTGTAAATTCTCCATGAT
>JAPLDV010000608.1 GCA_026391235.1 Bacteroidia bacterium
AAGGACCCCGCCGGCAGGGACCTGGCGGCCGAGGCCCCGGCGGGCAAGGACCCGGTGGGCAGGGACCCGGCGGCGAAGGGCCTGGACTGCCTCCTCCCCCGCCCCCAGGCGATGGCCAGGGACCCGGCGGGGCCGGCAACACCATAGCTAAAATCATCAACAGTAAAGGCGCTGTCACTAATAATCCTCGCGGCTTCGTTGGCGATTGATGCTTTGGTGTCATTAAACTCCTTCATGGTTCGCCGGCAAAAATTCCGTAATTGTGAAATCTCATCGGGAGTTGGAACAGAAGAAGCATCCGAAACCAAAGAGGCCAGGATATCTTCCTTAAGAAGCTCATATCCGAGCCTGACCAGGTCAGCCTCAAGCTTATGCCACGTTTCCCGGTTTTCCATTCTTTCATTCACCCATTCAACCAGCCAGTTCATTAGTTGCCGGTTGTTGGTAGATTCAGTAAAAATGTACCGCGAGAATTTTTCAAGAACCAGGTCAGTGTCCAATTCCAGCTGAAAGGTTGATGATAACCCCGATTCCCGGGCAAATGACCTCAGAACCTGCTGAAAAAAACTATCGATGGTTCCAACAGATATTCGGGTGTAGTCATGGAGCATCTGAGATTTGATCAGCCCGGCCATTTTTTGAATCCAATCACCGGATTGACTTAGGTATTCCTTAAGAAATTCAAGATGCGGGGAAAGTTCCGGGGTTTTGTCGAGCACATCCAATTCTGTCAGGATTCTGCCCTTCATTTCATCGGCTGCTTTATTGGTAAAAGTAACAGCAAGGATTCTGCGGTAATCTCCGGGGGATTTAAACACTTGTTGAAGGTATTTCCTGACCAGCATAAATGTTTTACCTGATCCGGCTGAAGCGCGATAGATTAAGAATTTTGACAATTGGCAGAATTATGGTCTGTCAAGATATAAAATCATCAGGGATTTTCTCTGATAAAAGAGGGATCATTCAGATCGAAACCCAGGGCACGGCTTGCCAACGCAATGGACTCAGTGCGGCCTGCTTCGTACCAGAAGGCAGGGGATTGGTCCCAGGTTAATATTTTCTCGGTTGAGGCAAGATCCAAAATCCAGGGAATGAAACCAAAGACCGAATCTTCCGGAAATTTGTCGAGAAGCTTTGCGGAAAAAACACAGACTCCGCTATATGCAGTCCTTTTCAATCCTTTACGATTGTCCCTTGTGAGAATGGTTAATTTCTTGTCAGGGTATTCCCAGCCGCACAGTCTGCCTGATGAATCAATGATAAGGCTCCTTGATGTTGGCCTCTCTTTTACGGCCAAAGTAAGCAGGGCACCTTTTCCCTCATGATATGATATCAGGTCACGAATATTGAGATTACTCAGGATATCCACATTATGAACGAGGATGGTTTCCTCTCCCTGAAAGAGCGGAGACGCCTTTTTAATTGCTCCGCCGGTGTCGAGAAGTTCATTTGATTCATCAGAAATACTGATGTCCAGCCCAAAGTTGTTATTGGACCGAAGAAAATCGACTATTTGTTCAGAATAATGATGAACATTAATAACCAGGCTTTTAATTCCGGCTCCGGCAATCCGGCGGATCACAATTTCCAGCAGGGTGTAGCCGTTTATACTGAGAAGTGCTTTAGGGACATTATCAGTGAGCGGTTTCAGGCGGGTACCGGTTCCGGCAGCCAGGATCAATGCTTTCATTTTTCATCCGGGTGTTTCATTATATCAGCAATAATTCGTTTCATCCCTTTAAAATAGGGGAGTTCGCTCAACACTCTCCACAATTCCGGTATTTCGGGTTCTATTCTGAAATGTGAAGTAACCCAGTCGAGGTTAACCATAGCGGGCGGAATACTCTGAAGGAATGCCTTTTTCTTTTCAATAAGCCCACGGAATCCAAAAGCGCCGAGCGCCTGCATTTTTCTGATCAGAACAAAACCCGGATAATACCGGTCGATCAAAGCCGGCCAAACCGCATCATAATGCACTATATGCCCGATGTAATCAGAATATAAGGAGGTACGCTCATCAGGCGAAAGGCCCGCTTTTGCATCAAAAAGCAGCGAAGCCAGGTCATAACCGGGGAAACCCATGCGGCCACCCTGGAAATCGATAAAGCAAGGCTGATTGTTCCTGATCATAATGTTACGGGATTGAAAATCCCGGTATAGAAATGCATTCTGAGGAGCCGTTGCCAGATAAGAAGTAAAGGTATGAAAATCATCCTCCAGGGCTTGTTCGTCGAAGGGTATCCTGATGATTTTCAGAAAATTATATTTAAAATAATTCAGATCCCATAACATGGATTGCTTATCAAATACCTTGCGGGGATAAGCCAGATCATAGTTAAATCCTCTATGCCCTTCGATTTGAATTCGCGGCAACCATTCAACAACCTTTTTCAACACCTCCCCCCGAAGGTTTCTGTATGATGAGTTTTCAGAATGCTGCAGAATTTCAAACAGATCATGATCACCGAAATCTTCCTGCAAATAACATAAGGAATCATCAGAACAGGCGTAGATCTCGGGGACGGGTATTCCAGCATTCCTGAAATGGTTTGCAAAACCCATAAAAGCCATATTTTCTTTCAGGTCGGCATAATAAACCGCAACGGCCTGCCTGGTTGGCCCAATAATTCTGGCATACAAGCGATAGGATCCTGACTCAGGTAAAGCAGAAATGGCCCGGGGTTGTTCCCCGGACCATTTCAGAAAAAGTCGGGCAAATTCGGCCCGGATTTGTTCGTCTATGGCGATCATTACTTGGCTACGCTAATGGCCCGTGTTTCCCTGATAACGGTGATCTTAACCTGACCGGGGTAGGTCATTTCATCCTGAATTTTCTTAGCGATATCATAAGAGAGGGTTTCGGCTTCTTTATCGCTGACCTTATCGCTACCAACGATAACCCTGAGTTCCCTTCCAGCCTGTATGGCGTATGTTTTTACGACACCCGGATAGCTTAACGCCATATCTTCTAGTTCTTTAAGTCTTTTAATATAGGATTCCACTGCTTCGCGGCGTGCTCCCGGGCGCGCCCCTGAGATGGCATCGCAAACCTGAACGATGGGTGCGAGCAAGGTTGTCATTTCGGTTTCCTCATGATGGGATCCGATAGCATTGCAAACATCCGGTTTTTCCTTGAACCTTTCGGCCAGTTTCATCCCAAGCAAAGCATGCGGCAATTCAGGTTCCTCCTCTGCAACTTTTCCAATATCATGCAGCAGACCGGCCCGTTTGGCTGATTTCGCATTAAGTCCGAGCTCCGCCGCCATAATAGAACAGAGGTTGGCTACTTCGCGTGAATGCTGAAGGAGATTCTGTCCGTATGAAGAGCGGTATTTCATCTTTCCGACCAATCTGATCAGTTCAGGATGAAGATTATGGATGCCGAGGTCAATACATGTTCTCTTGCCGGCTTCGATAACTTCTTCTTCCACCTGTTTCTCAACTTTTTTAACCACTTCTTCGATGCGGGCAGGATGAATCCGGCCGTCGGTTACTAATTGGTGAAGCGATAACCGGGCAATCTCACGGCGAACGGGGTCAAAAGCCGACAGGATAATTGCTTCCGGGGTATCATCCACAATAATTTCAACACCGGTTGCTGCCTCAAGAGCCCGGATATTCCGGCCTTCACGACCGATGATCCGTCCTTTTATATCGTCATTATCGATATTGAAAATGGTAACTGAATTCTCAATAGCTTCCTCAGTGGCAACACGTTGGATAGTGTTGATTACAATTTTCCGGGCCTCTTTTGTAGCAGTCATTTTTGCTTCTTCGATGACTTCCGAAACATAGCCCATCGCTTCCGACTTAGCATCTGCCTTGAGCGATTCCACAATTTGTGTTTTTGCCTCTTCGGCAGATAATCCGGAAATGGTTTCAAGTTTGTCAACGGCTAGTTTATGAAACTTGTCGAGCTCTTCGTTCTTTTTGTTCAGCAGTTCAATTTGCTGATTCAGATTGGTGCGGATCGCGTCGATCTCTTTATTCTTGCGCTGATTCTCTTCTATCTTCTGGGAAAGACCTGCTTCGCGCTGGTTGATTTTATTCTCAGCCATAAGAATTTTACTGTTCTTTTCATTGATGATCCTTTCGTGTTCAGCTTTGAGCTGAAGGAATTTCTCCTTAGCTTGCAGAATCTTGTCCTTCTTAATCATTTCAGCTTCAGTTTCTGCATCTTTCAGGATATTAGAAGACTTAGTCTGTAAAGATTTCCGTCCGGCAAAAAACGCGATTATGCCTCCGACCAGAAATGAAGCTATACCAATTATAACCGATAGATACATAATTTATTCATTATTAATTTGTTATATATAAATTGGGATACATCCCAGTGACTCAAAAAAAACCCGCACTAAAACCTTAATACAACGAAAACCCCAGTTATACAGGGATGGAGCTGCCAACTTCGTCGGGCTTCCACTGGTTTCCTAAGAAACTCTCCCGCGCAAACGGGATAACCGAGGCCTGTCCTGTTAAGTTATGAGCTTTGCTCCAATGTGAATAGTGTTGAGTTTTACAAGGATTAAGGATTAATACGGGCAATATTTTTATTCAAAGAACGCCTAATTTTTCTGCATGAACTCTTCCAGCTCTTCGGCAATTTCGCCGATTGCTGTGATTAAAGGAGTTTCGTTTGACTTTTCTTCTAATTCAATCAGTTTTAAAACAAACTGAAAAGCTGCCATGGCCAGAAAATCCTGTCCATCCTTATCGCGATAACGTTGCTGATACTGTCCAAACTTCTCATTGATAACCCTGGCTGCTTTTCTTACTTTTTCTTCATCCTTCCGATCGATGATCAATGGATAGAATCGTCCGGCAATCTGCAATTTGATATGGAACCCGCTATCCACTTATCCTCCTATTTATTTAAAAGAGCTATACATTCATCAATTTCCCGCACTATTCTGTTAATCTGGGCTTTTGCTGTTTCACGGTCCTCTGATGGTACAAGAACCGATTTGGCCAGCTTAGCCGTTGAGTACTGTTGTTCGAGATGTTTTATGTCTTTCTTTTGTTTTTCTACTAAAGTTAATAACTCATTTTTCTCGGCAACCAGACTTTCGTTTTCGTGTTTCAGGCTCTGGTATCTCGCCATCATTAACCGGATCCTGTACCTAAGCTGGCGGATCATTTCCTCCTGCTCGAATGTCATGGTCTCTTTTTATTACAAAGGTAGCACACAGATCAATCAAATCAAAATTTGAATTGAAATACCACCCGATCCGCTATCTTTGGAACCCATGAAAAAAACGCTCCTGGTTTTACTCGGGATTAACCTATTGATATGGTGCCACTTCCTTTCTCCATTGAAAGGACAGGCGTTGGTCGGTCCGGAAAGAAGCACCCTGGCTCCGCCTGTCGATATCCCGATTTTTCTGGCCGGGAACTTTGGGGAACCCAGGGCAAACCATTTTCATTCCGGGATTGACATAAAAACCAATGGTGCAACAGGAATTCCGGTCAAAGCAATTGCCGATGGATATGTTTCCCGGATAAAAGTTGAGGCCGGTGGTTACGGAAAGGCAATATACATAAGGCATATAAACGGGTTCACCTCCCTATATGGTCATTTACTGTCGTTTAATAAAGACATCGATAAATACGTAATTTCTGAGCAGTACCGCAGAGAATCATTTGCAGTGGATTTGTTCCCGGAATCTGCTCAGCTGCAAATAATAAAGGGGCAGATAATTGCCCTGTCAGGTAATTCAGGCAGCTCGGAAGGGCCGCACCTTCATTTTGAACTTCGGGAAACACAATCAGAAAACCCAATAAACCCGCTGGTCAGGTCGATTGGCGTAAAGGATGCAATCTCACCGGTTATCGACAAGCTGTATGTGTATTCATTAAAAGACCGCCGCGACTGGGTAAAGCCAGTATCTGCAAATTTAACCAAGTACGGTGATGTCTATCGCCCTTCAGTTGGTGACCCCATCCCATTGGATGAAATTTCCGGAATAGGGATTGAAACACATGATCTTCTTGACGGTTCAGAAAACCAGTGCGGAGTTTATAAGATTCAGGGGTATCTGGATGACAACCTGTTTTTCGAATCTTGTCTCGATGAATTCTCTTTTGCCGAAACCCGGTATGTGAATAGTTTTATGGATTATAGGGTTTTCATGTCAAATCGGAAAACTATACTGAAGCTCTTTATCGATCCCAACAATCAGGGAACCATATACAGGTTTGCCAGGAACCGGGGCCGGATTGAACCGAAGGAGAAGAAGATATATAAAATCAGGATTGTGGTGGAAGATGCGGCCGGAAATCAATCGGTTGCGGTATGCAATGCCACGCTGGATCCGGACAAATTTCGTCGTGACCCTGATTTTATTCCTTTGTACAATGCCTATTTTAACTTTGAAGAATCCAATTCATTCAAAACCGATGGACTTGAGGTAATCCTGCCGCCAGGAGCTCTATATGATGACATATATTTCGAATATGAAGTATCAGGTCCTAGACCAGGAAGTTATTCACCACTTCACCAGGTTCACCGTGAAGATGTTCCGGTGCATCTTTTCTACCGGTTAGCGATCGAAGCAACAAATCTCGCCCAGAATTTAAGGTCAAAGGCTACAATAGCGCAATACCTCGGAAATAAAAGATATACCAGCCTTGGAGGTACGTGGGAAGGAAACCTGCTGGTTACCAGAACAAGGAACTTTGGATCATTCTGCATCATGGTTGATACCATAAAACCGGTGGTTGCCCCCATGAACTTTTCATCAGGCGCTGAACTTAAATCACTGAATATCTTTAAGTTTACAGTTAAAGATGATTTTTCAGGGGTTCAAAGCTATCGCGGTGAGATCGATGGCAAATGGATTCTGCTTGAGTATGATCTCAAAAACTCTCTGTTGGAGTATCATTTTGATCCTAACCGGATAAAGACGGGAATCCAGCACAAGATGGTTATCCGGGTGGCTGATCAAATGGGTAACACCAATAGCTATAACATTAATTTTTTTAGATAACTACTTAATTATCAATATACCATGAAAAATATCTATTTGATTCTTCCGACCCTCCTCGCGATTGGAGCGGGCAGTTCTATGGCGTGTACAAATTTCCTGGTCACCAAAGGAGCCTCAGTCGACGGATCTGTCATGATCACCTATGCAGCCGATTCGCACGTATTGTATGGAGAATTATATCACCGTCCTGCGGCAGATTGGCCAAAGGGGTCGATGGCTGATGTAATCGAATGGGATACAGGAAAATATCTTGGCAAGATCCCTCAGGTTCTGCATACCTATTCTGTGATTGGTAACATGAATGAGAACCAGGTATCGATCGGTGAAACTACTTACGGAGGAAGGCCCGAACTTAATAATCCAGCAGCGATAATGGATTATGGCAGCCTTATGTACATGGCCTTGCAACGCTCCAGGACAGCCAGGGAAGCCATCGAAACCATTGTTACCTTGTGTGAAAAATATGGGTATTATTCATCAGGTGAATCCATGTCGGTAGCAGATGCAAACGAAGTATGGATATTTGAATTAATCGGCAAAGGTCCGGATAAAAACGGAATCTTATATGTAGCAAGGAAAGTACCCGACGGTTATGTTTGTGCCCATGCCAACCAGGCCCGGATTACCACCTTTCCGTTGAATGATCCTGAGAATTGTTTATACGCTAAAGATGTCATCACATTTGCCAGGGAAAAAGGCTGGTACACCGGAAAAGATGAAGATTTTTCTTTTCGCGACACCTATGCTCCGCTGAATTTTGGAGAATTGCGGGGTTGTGAAGCAAGGGTTTATGCCTTCTTCAACCATGTGGCGAAAGGGATGGAGCAGTACCTGGATTATGCGATGGGTTATGATGCCCGCAAACCTATGCCGCTTTTCATCAAGCCCGATCGCAAACTGTCGGCACAGGACCTGATGGGTTTCATGGGGGACCATTATGAAGGAACGCCCATGGATATGACCAAGGACCTCGGAGCCGGAGGCTTTGAATGCCCGTATCGCTGGAGACCGATGAATTTTGAAGTGGATGGTCAAAAATACCTGAACGAGCGGGCGACTGCCACCCAGCAAACCGGTTTCTCATTTATCGCGCAATCGCGTTCCTGGTTACCCAATCCAATTGGTGGGATCTTATGGTTTGGGGTTGACGATGCTGCAACCACACAATATGTTCCGATGTATTGCGGAATTCTCTGCATTCCCAAAAATTTCGCTGAAGGCAACGGCGACATGCTTAAATACTCAGAAACTTCAGCTTTCTGGATTTTCAACCGGGTTTCCAATATGTGTTACCTGAGATATAATTACATGTCGAAGGATGTAGCTAAGGTTCAGAAAGAGCTGACAGAAAAATTTGCTTCGTTCACACCTGCCATCGATAAGGCTGCTGAACTACTTTTGGCAAAGGACGAGAAACTTGCCAGGCAATTTTTGACCGATTACTCCTGCCAGCAAGCTGACATCACCTTTAATCGCTGGAAGGAATTATCAGAATATTTGCTGGTTAAATACATCGACGGGAACATCAAAAAAGAAAAAGACGGAAAATTCCTGGACAACGGCACCGGTGTGGCTGAATATCCGGATCAACCCGGCTATTCGGAAGCTTGGAAAAAGATGGTCAAGGAAAATACGGGAGATCGATTGAAAGTTGTAGAGATGAAGAAATAGAGAACCAACTATTTTAAAATCCGGCTTGCTAATTTCGAAAATAAAGGCTAATATTGCAGCCAATTTTGTAATAAACCAGTAAGATTAGCGAAATGAACTTATTAACCATTGCAGAGCAGGAATTTGCGGTACATCAGGAGTATCCCGGATTCAAGGCCGGGGATACGGTTACCGTACATTATAAAATCAAAGAAGGGGATAAGGAGAGGATTCAGATGTTCCGCGGAGTGGTGATTCAGCGTCGCGGAGAAGGAACTACAGCAACGTTTACAGTTCGCAAAATCTCTGGTGGAGTTGGTGTTGAAAGAATCTTTCCTGAGCTTTCACCCTTTATCGATAAAATTGAGGTGAACAAGCACGGCAGGGTTCGCAGGGCACGTATTTATTATTTGCGTGGCTTAACCGGGAAGAAAGCCAGGATCAAAGAAAAAAGGTTTTAATCCGATATCAAAACATCTGTACGGGCCGGCCTTAGAGCCGGCCCTTTCTATGCCTAACCGATCTTCCTGACATAGATCTGCATGGCCTCCTGCCTTACCACCCGCACTGCCGCTCCCTTTGATATATAGGATGTTTCAGCTATTGCATCGTATATTCTGCCCTCGATAATTACCTTTCCGGAAGGTCGCAGGATCGAATAAGCCTGCCCTTCCTTGCCTGTCAATTTAAGAATCTCTTCAGGAGCAGAAGTAAAACCATCAGATTTCTGCTGGGTTTTATTCAAGGCCAGCCAACTGAACGGACCGGTAGTAAAGATTTTGCCTGACGCCCAGATAGAACCAATCAGGGCAGAAAAAACAAAAAAGACCACAAATGCAAATGACTTGAAAACATCGATAACGCCAACTCCGGTAAAATCAAATTTAGTATTTGCAATTAATCCAAGTGCTAATCCGCTAACCATCAGTATGATTCCACTGATTCCGGCAATACCAAATCCTGGTATAACGAAAAGCTCCAGCATCAGCAGAATAACCCCGACAATAAAAATGATGATTTCCCAATGTTCAGCCAGTCCATCAATGTATAGTGGAGCAAAATAAAAAACGGCGCCGATGATTGAAAGGATGAGCGCGAATCCAATACCTGGAGTCTGGAGTTCAAAATATATACCGCCAATAATTATCAGGATCAATACACCCTGAACCAGTGGGCTTAATAAAAAGGCCATGAACTTTTCGAATCCGGATAAACGGTATTCCTTCAGTTCATAATTGGTTACCCCCTGCTTTTTTAGCAGATCAAGGATTGATTCGGCATCACCCTCGCAGTATTTCCACCTGATAGCTTCCTGTGTGGTCATTGTCAGTACCTTGCCCGTATCGACCAAACCAGCGATGTAAATTGAAGGATCAACCATTGCTTCGGCAATACGGGGATCCCGGTGCCAGGTGAAAACGGTATCCTTGCCATTGATCAGGGTATCCTTGCCGTGGGCTTCTGCTGTTGAGCGCATGGTTGATCGCATATATGACTGATACTTGTCCGGTACTGCCTGTCCGGTTTGATTAACAACGGTTGCGGCTCCGATATTGGCGCCTGGGCGCATGTAAATACTGTCGCATGCGATAGAAATCAATGAACCCGCCGAAGCTGCATTATTGTCAATAAAAACCCAGACTGGCCTGGGGTAATAGAGAATTTTAGTCCGGATTGAATCAGCCATATCAACCAAACCTCCATAGGTATTCATGCGGATAATAACGAGATCTGCACCCCATTTTTCAGATTGCTCAAAAGCCTTTTGAGTAATCCGCCACAATCCTTTGTCAACCTCCCTGTTCATGTTGAAAACAAAAACTTTCAGGTTTGCCCACGGATTGATGGTTGAAGGAGCCGGGTGAACATAACCGGAAAGGCTCAGGGTAAATAAAACGATAATGGCTAATAATCTCATTTTCATGGCAGGTTCGATCGGAATGACTTTAATGGAAGTAAAGGTACTAAAACGCTATGTTTTTTACTATTTTTGAGCGCAATTGCCGGACAACAGAGGATTCCGCTTGCCGGCAACAGCAACATGTCAAATCAGAAACACAATTTATGAAAAAGAGAGGTACAATTGCGATTTTAACCGGCGGTGGTGATGTTCCCGGATTAAACCCGGCAATCCGTGCGGTAACTATCAGGGCTTTACGTGAAGGATATGACGTAATCGGACTTCGCCGTGGCTGGGCAGGGATTACCGAGATGATTAGAGATAAAAAACATGATAACAGCAACAATTTCATTACTTTATCCGAAGAGGTTGTAAACCGGGCGGGGCGAACGGGAGGAACTTTTCTTCACAGTTCCCGTACACGCCCGAGCCATATGCCCAAAATGTCTGTTCCTGAGCACCTGAAAAACAGTTACTCGGCTGAAAGTAATGATCTTACGCCTGAAATCATAAAAAACCTCGAATGGCTTGGCGTCGACTATCTGATACCAATCGGGGGTGACGATACTCTTAGCTACGCTGTTCGCTTGTATAGTGAAGGGCTCAAAGTTGTAGCCATTCCGAAAACCATGGACAATGATGTACCAGGAACAGATTATTGCATTGGATTTTCAACCTGCGTAACGCGTACCATTCATCTTGTCAATACATTACGCACCAGTGCCGGGTCACATGAGAGAATTCTTGTTATTGAAGTTTTCGGAAGATATGCCGGCTATACCGCGATGCTGCCAACTATGGCAGGTGCTGCTCACCGGTGTGTTATCCCTGAATATACAAAATCTTGGTTACCTGGTCCGTGGCGGGGATCCTGATGCACTGGATTCGATAGTTCCAATGGCATTTGGCAACCTGGCTCTCGACCTGATACTCAAAGGAATTCACGGCCGCCTGGTTATTTTAAAGAATGGCCGTTATGATAATGCTCCTCTGGATGTTGTAACTTCTACCAAGAAACTGGTTGACATTGAAAAGCATTATAATACCGACCGGTTAAGGCCTAAATACAATGCCTTCGACTTCAAGCCTCTGTTTATTATGACTGGCTCCGAATAAAAGAGAAAAATCTTTCCATACCCTCTTTTTTCTCTTTAGTAAACGGATAAGAAATATTGCGGGTAAGGTACTCCCGGATTTCAGATTCCGGCAAATTGATTTTCAAACTCCAATCCCGGGCAACGTCCGGGATTGCTTTTATACCGGCCATTTGAGCCAGGTCGAGCTGATCGATGAACCCTGAATCGACCGGTCGTTTCACTGCCCAGGCGGCAAATACGAACGGCAATCCGGAGAAGCGGATCCATTCTTCTGCCAGGTCGTAACGGTAAGGATACCGGCCTTCGATGCCAAAAACTTTATCACCGATGCAAACACCCGCATTGTTCCCATTAATCGCATTATACTCAAATCCTTCTGCCGCCGGAATAAACTCCCAATCATACTTCCAGTGTTCCCGTGCCAGAATCCTGATTAATTGTACGCTGGTGCGGCTGTGGGGATCCAGATATACCTTACGGATTTCGTTAAGAGGAACCTCTGAGAAAAGACAAACCGTGCGTACCGGCCCTTCCACCCCGATACAATAATTCCCAAACCATTCTACCTGACCTGGATCTATAAATGCACCAACCGGAACCAGAGCAATATCTGCCTCACCCGATACAAGTTTTGCCGCCCCTACTGAGGGAACGTCCAAACTCAACGAACAATCTTTCAGTGCGGCGGAATGCTGGATACCATATACCAGAGGGGCTGAATTCAAATAGCTTACAACGGAGATTTTCATTGGGGCAAAGGTAGTGAATACAGCAGGAACGACACTCGTAATATCACTTACACCCTAGTTTTTTAAAGAGTGCACTTGTCATCCCGGCGAAAGCCGGGACCCCGTCGCGCTACACCGGGGGAAATTGAAAATGCTCCATATTCCTTAGGTTGAAATTGAGGTTTGAATCTATCTATTCGAGGGCCAGTGCAGGTACAATCGAAAG
>JAPLDV010000167.1 GCA_026391235.1 Bacteroidia bacterium
TCCAACAACCAATAACTAATAACCAACAACCAACAACCGATAACCAATAACCGACAACGGATAACTCCGATCCCCCATCTGTTAATTTAATCACTAACTGCTGTAGTATTTTATTAGTTTTGCTCGTCTTAGAAGCGGAAGTCAACCCAAACCGAAAAATGAGATTCCTATTTGTTCTTGTAACAGCCACCTTTTTTATATCAGGCATCACAGTGAGCCAGGAGGCTGCGGCTGTTAAAAAACAATATCAGGCAGTCAAACTTAAACAGCAGCCACCGGTTATCGACGGCCGGTTGGATGAAACCTTCTGGCAGACGACAGAAAAGGGAGGCCAGTTTGTTCAGTTCCAGCCGTATGAAGGCCGGCAACCTTCGCAACTCACTGAATTCGCAATCACTTATGACGACAATAACCTTTACGTAGCTTACTGGTGCTATGATACAAGTCCCGATAGCATTTCGCGCCGCTTAACCCGCCGCGACGAGATCGATGGCGACATGGTTGGTATCGACATCGACAGCTATTATGATAAGCGGACATCCTTCGGTTTTTTTGTTAATGCAGCGGGTGTCAAACTCGACCAGGTAACCTCCAACAACGGAATGGCAGAAGACAAATCATGGGACCCTAACTGGTACGTTGCCACTGCTATTACTGCTCAGGGATGGACTGCGGAGATGCGTATACCCCTGAGTCAGCTGAGGTTCAGTGATAAGGAAAACCGCATCTGGGGTATTGAGGTCGTGCGCCAGATCTTCAGGAAGGATGAAATGTCGATGTGGCAGCCCATCCCCCGCAATGCCCCCGGTTCGGTATACATGTATGGGGAACTCACCGGTATCAGTGATATCAAGCCCCGCAGACAGATTGACCTGACACCCTACGCTGTCGCTTCCGGAGAGAAATTTGAAAAGGAGGAGGGCAATCCCTATGCAACGGGTAAGGACTTTAAATATTCAGCCGGGTTGGATGCAAAGATCGGTGTGACCAATAACCTGACTGTTGATTTATCGGTTAATCCGGATTTTGGTCAGGTAGAAGCCGACCCTTCGCAGGTGAACCTTACCGCTTTTGAAACCTTCTTTGCCGAAAAACGGCCATTTTTTGTTGAAGGCCGGAATATTCTGAGCATGCCTTTGATGCTTGGCGATGGAGACCTGGCCAACGAAAACCTGTTCTATACCAGAAGGGTAGGGAGAAAACCGCAAAGGTATCCCTCACTGAGCGACGGTGAATATGCCAAAGTGCCGGAATTCAGCCGTATACTTGGCGCAGCGAAAATCTCGGGCCGTACGGAAAACGGATGGTCGATCGGTTTACTGGAAAGTGTTGCCGCTGAGGAAAAGGCTGAAATCGACTTATCCGGGGAGAAGAGATATGAAACGGTGGAGCCGTTGACCAATTACCTGATCGGAACGGTGCGGAAAGATATGAACGAAGGTAATACGGTAATATCGGGAATGATCACCTCAACCAACCGGAAACTCGATGAAACAACCCTGGATGACCTGCATTCCGGGGCCTACACTGCCGGACTCGACTTTACACAATACTTTAAGGATAAGGCCTATATGCTGATGGCCAAAACCTATTTCAGCCAGGTTAATGGATCTCCCGAAGCAATTACACAAACCCAGCTGTCATCTGCCAGATATTATCAGAGGCCGGATGTTACTCATATTCATCTCGATACTACCAGGACGTCGCTGTTTGGCAATGGCGGGACCCTGTTCTTCGGTAAGCTGGGAAACTCTCCGCTCCAGTGGGGATGGTTCCTCTCCTGGAAAACTCCCGGAGTTGAACTTAACGATGTCGGGTACATGCGATCGGCCGATAACATTATGCCGATTTTCTGGGCCGGCTACCGGTTTACCAAACCATTCGGAATTTTCCGGTCGATCAGCATGAATACTGATCAGTGGACAACTTTTGACTTTGGCTTGAATTATCAGGGCTATGGGGGGGATTTCAGTGTAAATGCCAGTTTAACAAACCTCTGGATTTGCGGCGCCGGATTGACCTGGAATACACCAAGTATCGAAACTTCCCTTTTGCGCGGCGGTCCGGCTTTTAAAACGCCGGGAAGGATTCAGCCCTTTGTTTCTATCGGGACTGATGAAAGGAAAAAGCTGAGCCTTAAAATCGCTGGATATGGTTACCGGGCAAGCGAGGGCGACGGATCCATGAAGGGAATGGAACTATCTCTTAACTATAAGCCAATCAATGCATTATCTGTCAGCCTGTCTCCTAGTTTTACCTCGAGCTATTCCAATTTGCAGTACATTGAACAAACCGCCTATGGTTCGGCTGATCGCTATGTATTTGGATCGATCAACCAGAAAGTGCTTGGAATGTCATTACGCATAAACCTGACATTGACTCCGACGCTTACAATCCAATACTGGGGACAGCCTTTTATGGCTTCGGGATTGTTCTCTGATCTGAAATATGTGACAGATCCAATGGCAGCTCAATATAGCGACCGGTTCCATGTATACACTCCGGAACAGTTGATTTGCCACCAGGCTGAAGGCTATTGCGATGTGGATGAGAATCTTGATAAGGTCATAGATTATACTGTCGGATATCCGGATTTTAACGTCAAGGAATTCAAATCAAACCTGGTAGTGAGATGGGAATATCGCCCGGGCTCGGCTATTTTCCTGGTATGGTCGCAGGGCCGGAGCGGGTATGATCCGTATGGCGATTTTTCATTC
>JAPLDV010000692.1 GCA_026391235.1 Bacteroidia bacterium
GAGTTAGGTTATCAAGGGGTGAGTTGGAACAACACGGATGATAAAAATATCTGCCTCTATATTCATGATTTTTCCGGAAAAACAATCCTCGAACGAAGTCCGCTATACCAGGCCCGGGCTATCCAAATAGGCTCCGTTTGGCTGACAAATAGTATATACCGGTTCAAGGATCAGTTTCGGGTGCACTTCTCGCGCGATACCCTGTTTAACCTGGATATCAAAACCGGGTCACTTTCTCCGCTGGCTGTATTTACCGCTTCACAAAACGGATATGATTATCCGAAGATTGTTAAGGAACGGGAAGCCGGCGGGGTTATCCCGGACTATACGGGTAAGGTTTATGCCGAGATTAATGCCGAGACACCCGGCTATTATCTGATACGCGAAATGATGGAGCAACTAAGGCCAAACGGGGATTCGTCTCCAAATGCAGTGAGCTTTTTCTGTGTCGATAAAAAGAAAAAGACCGCTCATCCGGTCCGGCTAAAGGATTCCTTCTATGGAATGAATCTGGCAGGCGATCGGGGCACCATTCCCTTCAGGCATTGGTCTATAATCGACAACAAGTACGGGGTCCTGAGTTTTCAGGCCATCGAGCTGAAAGAGGAAATTGCCAAACGATTGAAAGATCCCAAATTATCACCGGAACTGAAGAACAAGCTTAGGGCACTCGACGGCAGCATTTCGCAGGAGGATAATCTGGTGCTGTTCGTGTATTATCTGAAGAACAGGTAGGCTATGATAGAGGTTGGTTATCCTCTGCCATCAGATCACACCTTCAGACCCGGAAAAACGCATCGGTACTGCAACTTTACCATTGATGAATTAATAGATCAACTTATTTTTATCGAGAAAGTAGAAGAGGGGTTAATGCAATCCGATCAAGGTAAAGTTGTTTCTAATGAAGATGTTAAACTCATTATTGATAAATGGTCAAAGTAATCCATACATTGGACGGATTGTTCCTGAGTTTAACAAGAAAGTGATCAGGGAGATAATGGCAGGGAATTACCGGATTATCTATCGAATACAAAGTAATATCCAGGTGGATGTGTTAAGGGTCTACCATGCAGCAAGATTATTAAAGAAGGAAAATCTTAAATAGCTCCTTAATAATCCATTTAGATATCAAGGCTGGATGAGAGCCATACCGCACTAAATCAAGTCAAAAAGATCAATTAAAATTATCTGAATCATGAAAAAGGGTCACATTGTTCTTTTTATCATAATGACTTCAGTGATTTCATCATGCAAGTCTCCCGTAACCACAGTTGAAGATCTGGTAACGATCAATATCCCCGATATTACAAAAACGAAGGTTTTACTATACTCGGAGGTATACGATAACCTGAAGTTAATCCCCCTGGAAACCAAAGACTCTTCGTTGATCGGAAGTATCGACAAGATCGTGTGTGTACAGGACCGGATATTTATCCTGGATACATGGCTCAGTAAAAGTGTCCTGCAATTTGATATGACGGGGAAATTCATTTGCAGGGCAGGCCGGTTCGGCAAAGGGCCGGGTGAGTATGACCAGCCCGATGACCTGTCGGTGGACTGGATCGGAAACAATATCATTTTGTATATCCGGTCAAAAAAGGCACTTCAATATTTTGATTTAAATGGCAAATTCATCAAGGAGGTACCTTTAGACCTGTATTTTACGAATTTTTCATTTATCAGCGAAAACCGGTATGCAGTATATCTGGACAATGACATAAATAGCTGGTTGCCTGACAATCCCATGTCAAACCTGATCATTTTGAATAATAAAAAAGAGATAGAATTCAGTGCTTTCCCGTTTGACCGGGATAAAGACAAGCGCCTGGGCAAGAATCAGTTTTTATCAGCAACAGACAGTGAGTTACTGGTATCCCCGGCTTACAGTGATACGATTTACTCCTATCATTCGAAAAAACTGATCCCTAAATACAGGTTCGACTTTGGGGAACACAACCTGCCGGCGTCCTTTGCCGGTGGAAAGGATGAAGCGGACTTTTATAAGGAATTGCGAAAGTCATCCTACGCCCATCTTTCAGGTTTCATGGAAACCCCGGATTACCTGGTATTTTCATTTATCTATAAATCAATGGTGTACAGCGGGTTTTATTCATTCAGAACAAAACAGGTAAAATTCGGGAACATAATAATAAATGATTTAAACGGACTGGTCGGCGGGAGGAGTATAATGGCTAAAAATAATAATGACCTGGTTACTTATTTTGATCCCTCCCAGATTAATTACCCGGTACAAATACTGGATTCATCCTTAATAAACGGCCATTCGTACAAAGAGGAACTTTTAAACAGGTTCAGGCGAAATAAGAATTATAAAGCAGAGGAAATCAATTCCATTGAGGATGTATTTAAAAAAGCAGGATTTAAAACAACCGATCAGGAAATTAAATATTTAAGATCCATAAACGAAAACGACAACCCCATCATCCTGTTACTGAAGATGAAAAAGTTTTAGATTAGTACAACCACTCTGATATGAAACCAAACCTGATTGTCTGGTGAGGAAGAAGAAATGAAACCAGTTAAAAGCACCAAACAACAAATAGCAAAAAACAAATAAGCTCCAAATATCAAATCTCAAAATCCAAACCTGGCAACCTGACAACCGACAACCGATAACAAAACGTCTAAAAGTTAAGGATTTAAGGCATTAAATAAATCATACTGCGCAAATTTTATATATTTTTGTGCAGTACGTGTAAAATATTTCACCTATGCTGCAAGATATCATAGCCGGACAAAAGGCGGAAATGGAGAAAAAACTCCAGGACCGATATGTCCAAAGAGAAACCGTATTAAAGGGTTTCGATACCGATCTGATCAGCGTAATCATTGGACCCAGAAGAGCAGGAAAATCCTTTTTTGCCATGCATGCGGTTGGAAGAAACCCTGGCATCGGCTATGCAAATTTTGATGAAGAACGACTTCTGCAGGTCGGGAATTTCGATGAAATAATCTCAGCGATCCGTGCAGTTTACCAGGACCCGAAGCTCCTGCTCTTTGATGAGATTCAAAATGTAAGCCAGTGGGAGATCATCGTGAACCGGCTGCACCGCAATGGCTATAAGCTGGTGCTTACCGGAAGCAACTCGCATTTATTAAGCAGTGACCTGGCAACTCATTTGACGGGCCGGCACTTTTGTACTTATGTTTTCACCTTCTCATTTAAGGAGATCCTGACCCTTCTCCCTCATTCCGAAATCATTGCGGACCTTCAGCAACGATGCTCTGAATATGTAATGAAAGGTGGCTTTCCTGAAGTCTGGGTCAAAAACTATGATCCCGTTGATTATCTTGCTACACTTTTCGACTCGATAATTCTTAAGGACATCGTGAAACGGTACCATGTCCGTTTTCCGAATGCACTAACCGATCTGGCCCAGATCATGATTACCAATATCAGCGGGGAGTTCTCAATAACTTCGATTCAAAAACTGGCCAAATTTAACAGTAATCATACAACAGTAAAATATCTGGGTTACCTTGAAGAAGCCTTTTTACTTTTCAGCATTCCACGGTTTTCCAATAAGATATCAGAGCAGCAGAAATCGGGCAAGAAATATTATTGTTACGATAACGGTTATTTCCAGGCAAAGGCCTTTAAGTTCAGTCCCAATACCGGAAAACTATTCGAAAATACGGTTGCGATCAATTTAAAACAACGGGAACTGGAAGGATCATTGGAACTGTTTTTTTATAAAAATCAAAAACAGGAAGAGGTTGATTTTGTAGTTCAGCAGGAATTGAAAATCACTCAATTGATCCAGGTGTGCTACAATCTTTCGGATCCGAAAGTCAGGGACCGGGAGGTCAGGTCCTTATTGAAAGCCGGCACCGAATTGAAGTGTAACCGATTGATCGTGGTCACAAATGATTACGAGAAAACCGAAAAACATTCCTGGTTCGGGGCCTCCGGCGAAATTGAATTCATTCCCTTGTGGAAATGGCTCTTGAGATAATCTCCAAGCCACTAAAAACAAATAGCAAATAAAATCCAATGGCCAAAACTTTAAAATCATGTACTGGCCGGCCTTAGCGCCGGCCACAACCAACCTCCCATCAATGAAACCAATCTTTACGTTCTTTTCGCTCTTAACGTTCTTTACTCTCTCCCTCGTTTTGACCTCCTGCCGGAATTCCGTGAAACCGCAAACTGCCGTGGTTACCCTCGACATCCTCTCTGCCCTTAAAAATGAAAAGGAATTCCGACTCAGTGAGATGGTGGAATCGATGGAATTCATTCAGCTCGAAACCCGGCCGGAGTGCCTCATTTCCAGCGCTTGGATGGTCATCGGAGAAAAATATATCGTGCTGCTGAACAGCCGTCCTCCGCAAATCCTGCTTTTCGACCGGATCGGAAAATTCATCAGGCCAATCGGGAAAATAGGCAAGGGGCCGGGGGAATATACTTACCCCCAGAAAATTGATCTCAACCCCGATGAAGACCGAATATTGGTTTATGATATGGCTCTCAGGCTAATAACAGAGTATTCCCTGGATGGGATCGTCCAATTTTCTGCCAAAGCTCCCGATGGACTGGCGGAAGGCCCTCTGTATCTCGATTCCGACCATATCGCTTACATGCAATTACCCTGGACCGACAGCCTTAATTATCCACGGGTGGCAGCACTGAACCTCCGGACGCTGGAGCAAAAATCGATATGGCATATTGATTATAAACGGAATCCAAATCAAGGACCCGGTTATTACATTCAGAACAATTTTCTGGCTGCCAAAGGCGGGATTGTGTTTAAAGATGGATTATCCGACACCATTTTCCATCTGAAGCCGGATTTTTCTTTAAGCCCGGTATACAGTCTGAGACCATTTCCGAATCCACCTGCCTATTATCAAATGACTGAGCAGGAGCTGGATGCTTCGAGCTCGGTTTCACTCGCCTGTTATTTTGGTGATTTCCTTTTACTGATCGGGACCAACCAGGAACGTTTTCACTTGATACACAATTCGTTCACAAAAGAAACTTTCAGACTTCCAAAAATCAGGGAGTGCCGGGCTGAAAATGACTATTCATACGGGATCGTCAATGATCTCGACGGTACTGACCCGGTTTGGTTCTGGGGCGGTTCAAATGTCCGCAACAATCAAGTCAGCAACATCTTCCAGATTGTCGACCTGAAAGAAAAAATCAAAACAGACTGCTTCATCAAGGCTGATCTCAAAACCAACAGGTACCGCGATCAATTGAAAAAGATGGTCGAGGAGAGTTCGGAGAATGATAATCCGATTATACGCATCATGCATTTGAAGTGACCCCAAAGCGTTGTCATCCCGGCGAAGGCCGGGATCCCGTCGCTCACCGAGGCACTACGCGTGGGCGTTTTAAAAGCTTCGGAGCAGCGTCACGAGATCCCGGCCTTCGCCGGGATGACAACGCTCCGCGGGAAATTTAAAAGAGAGTGTGGGTGTGAGCAAAGACTTTGCATTTGCTTATTAATGAACCTTCCTGTAACTTTAATCTCTATTCAATTAAACATCAACTCACTCAATATCAACAAGCCATGAAAAAATTAATTCCGTTTTTAGTGATCTTTCTGCTAGCTGTGCTTTTAATTGCCGCCATTGATGCCTCCGCCAAATCAGCATCCGGCAAGAAAACAGTCGTTCTTACCTATAAAATGAGTCCGGGTCTTTCCTTTACCATGAAAACGGAGGGATCTACAGAAATCAAAACCGATCAGATGGGACAGGTGATCACGGTTGAGATGAACTCTTCAGCGGAGGCCCTGTACCATACCATCGACGGCACCAAAGACGGTATCGCGGATATTGAGCAGGAATACAAAGCCATGAAGCAATCCGCCAAATCAACGATGGGTGAAAATGAAACCGATTTTTCCTCCTGGATCGGCAAAAAGGTGCAATTCAATTTGTCGCAGCAGGGAGCTTTATCCAATTTCAGGGGATTTGATCTGCTCCCCGAAATAACCAGTGCGGTGGGCGAAAAGGTGAACGGTGATCTGATCAGGGAAAGCATGAAAAACCAGTTTTTCGAATTGCCGGATCATCCGGTAAAGATCGGAGAATCATGGACGGTGAAAACCAACATCAATATCCCGTATGGAGGAAGCACTCTGAAACAGGAAGAAAACACCATCTATAAAGCCTCTGAAAAAGTCGAAAAAAACGGTTTGGTGTGTTTGAAGATCGATTTTAGCTCAACCGCAAAACTTACAGGCGTATTGGAACAGCAGGGGAATCAGCTGGAACTCACCCGTGATACCAAATCCACCGGAACCATCTGGTTTGCCCTCGAAAAAGGAATGTATATTTCCATGGAAGTCGATGCTGCCGCTACGGGCCAGATCTATGTACCGGCAGCATCGGTAACGATCCCGCAGGAGATTAAAAGCAAGATGGCAGTGGCGGTGGTGTTTAAATAGCTGGAAGGGAAATCCGTACAAATATTATAAAGCAAGGCGGTGAAAACTCCAAAAAACAATTTGCAAATAACAAATAAGCTCCAAAAAACAAAACGCAAATCTCAAACCTGCAACTTGCAACAATCCCAACCATGAAACCCAGCCTCCTCTTCCTCCTCGCTCTATTCTTTTTATCCTGTCAAAACCAGGGGAATATCAACCCTGACACTGATAGTGTCATCACCTTTGATGCAACGCAGAAACCTATCAATAAACACTATACCGAATTCCTGAAAGATATACGGTTCATACACCTGCCGCTGGCGCTGGGCTATCCGATGGAAGATTATTATTCCGATTTTATTGAGACTGATGACCGGATCGTACTCTGGTCGGGCTCGAACCAATCGATGGTTCATGGCAGCAGGGCTATCTTCTTTCTGAGCAAAGAGGGGAAAATCATCAGTGTCCTGACGGATGCCGGAAAGGATCCTTTCCAGCCCCAGGATATGGTTGATATCGAATACAATAAATACAGGGATGAATTTGCTCTGATCGATTTTATGGGCAAGAAACTGTTCCGCTACGATAAGAATGGCAAAATGATCAGCCAGTTTCCCCTTGACTTCAGGGCTGTGCAAATTGCCACACTCGACAAGGATCACTATGCAATCTACTGGTTTTCATTCGGCCCTGTGATAGATCAGAAAGTCGGGATATTCTCGATCAACGATGGGAAAATAGTCAAAACCCATATTGCTTACCGTGAGGCAAGCCAGGGAGGCGTGAGCATGACTGGCCCATTATTCAGAGATAACCGCGGCGTTGGCTTTCAAGTGCCGCAGAGCGATTCGATCCTGGCAGTAAAAAAAGATACTTTGGCCTTCAGCTACCGGATTGATTTCGGACCCAAAACCCTGCCTGCAAAATTCCATCAGGGATTTTCGGTAACCTCCGACGAGAACGAGTGGAACAGCCGCTATGAAAAAATGAGTCCCTTTGCTGACCTGACCAAGACCTTCTACTCCGATGACGTTCTATTCGTATTCTTTGGATACAGGAAAGACTATAATCTCGGTGTTAAACAATTAAGGACAGGTAAAGAAATTATTATCAGCCACAAAGCACTACCGGGAGAATATCCTTATACCCTGCCATTGATGGGCAACAAATTGGTATTCAACTGTAATGCCGCGAATTTCATCGCCGATGCCGATAGTTTGAAATCGGTCCGCAGCCCGGCCGAATGGGAATCCCTGATGAAGAAGTATCCTGA
>JAPLDV010000612.1 GCA_026391235.1 Bacteroidia bacterium
CAGGTAGGTACCGATGAGTTCCTGCAGTACTGCGAGCGGCTCGGCACCTCTCCATACCTCTGTGTCAACATGGGGACCGGATCTCTCGATGAGGCCCGCAACTGGGTGGAATATTGCAACATCGATAAGGGGACTTTTTACTCGGATCTGCGCCGGAAAAATGGCCGCGAACTGCCTTATAACGTGAAATTCTGGGGACTGGGCAATGAGATGGACGGAGACTGGCAGATGGGTCACAAAAATGCCGAGGACTACGGAAAATATGCCCTCGAAGCAGCTAAAATGATGAAATGGATCGATCCTTCAATCAAGCTGGTCGTCAGTGGATCAAGCGATTACGGCGGCGACTGGATCTATTGGAACCGTACGGTGCTGAACTATCTGAAGGATCACGCGGATTATATCTCCCTGCACCGTTACGTTGGCAATCATGGCAACGATTTCTATAAATTTATGACAACAACTGTTCCGGCCGAAAACAGTATCAAAATCGTAGAGAACCAGATCCGGGAGGTCATGACCAAGTCGGGCCGCAAAGAGCCGATCCGCATCGCTTTTGACGAGTATAATGTTTGGTACCGTGCAGGAGCAAGCACCCAATACGAGGAAAAATACAATCTAGAGGATGCCCTGGTTATTGCCCAGTTCCTCAATGTGTTTGTCCGTAACGCCCAGGTGGTAAAAATGGCCAACATGGCCCAGCTGGCAAACATCCTGGCACCAATTATTACGAGTAAAGACGGACTGTACTATCAAACCATCTTTTACCCGTTAGCACTTTTCGCCAACAACACCAAAGGAACCGCTATCCAACCCTTTGTGGATTGCGCTGCATTCAGTACAGATGAATTCAAGGAAAATCCCTACCTCGATGTTTCAGCTGCTTATGATAATGATAATAAGGAACTTATTCTGAACGTGGTCAATCGCAATAAGGATCAGGCGATTACGACAGACATCCTGAGCCAGTACGGCAGTTTCTCGGGCAAAGCAAGGATCAGTGAAGTGAATGGAAAGGATATCAAAGATTCGAATGATTTTCAGAATCAGCGGGTAAAAACGGTAACTAAAGAATTTCCCGTAAAAGGCACTACCTTTACATACGCATTCCCTGCTCATTCCTTTACGCAGATCATCCTAAAACTTGAATAATGGAACAAAGGGATTACATACTTGATGAGATCAGGAAATTTGGCCAGATGATTATGGGCCTGATGGGCAAGCTGGTTGAAAACCGGTTGACGCAAAAGTATGATTTCAACCTTTCAATGGCTGATCTGGAATTTGAATCGGAAGCCGGATTTACGATGAAGATGCTGATCGAAATGGATTCTAAAAACCTGGATGCCTTTCTGGCCAGCCATCATGAATTGAATTCTGAGAATATTGAGCTGCTGGCCGACCTTCTCATCGAAATCTCAGATGACCCGGGCATAGTTCCGCAACTCTCCTTGTCGAGGGCCCGCGAACTTTTGCAGATAGTTGATGCCAGGGAGAGAACCTACGCCATTGAACGTGCCGGCAAACTGGAATTTATTGCGGGCAAGCTAAAGAATTAGCACGCGGATTTTCGCGGATGCTTCGCAACGCGGATTTACACGGATCTCTTAAATTTAAAAATCCGCGTCGTCCACGTGCCATTCTTAATTGAATCCGCCCTGTCCCCGGTACAGCCGGACCGGCTTATCCAGTTTGAGCTTCAGGACGGTTACGTACTTGTCATTCACATTTTCGGGAACATCAATGTAAACCAGGCCCGGAACACTGCTCCATGAAATCTTGCCTACCACCTTATGCGATAATTTCTGGCCATTGCCCACAACCGATATTTCCTGAATTTTATTAATCAATCCTTTCAGCAAAACAGTTCCGTTGACGTTGCCGTGCAGAAACAGATATAAGGATGTTGAGTCGTTCGAGAGGGTGGTGGGTCCGTAAAAATGCCCCTGCGGGATGCCTCCAATGGTATTGAAAATCGCTTCTGCATGTTTATTATTCCAGGAGCCTAATTCGTGAAGGATATTAATTTGTTCTTCCGGAATCGTTCCATCCTCCCTGGGCCCCATATCCAGCAGCAGGTTGCCGCCGTTTGACACAGCATCAATAAAAATGGTGATAATCTCGTACGGTGTTTTCCAGTTATTGTCGTGGTGGAAACCCCAGTTGTCGTTGGTGGTCATGCAAAGCTCCCACCAGATGAACTTCGGCCGCGAAACCGGGAAATTCTGTTCGGGCGTTTCGTAATCTCCCCATCCCTGCAGCCGGCCGTTTATAATGGCTTTCGGATTTCTACCGAGGATCATGGAACGGATTTTCTCCGATTCCCATTGCTCAGCACTATGCTCCCAGTCACCGTCGAACCACCACAGGTCCGGATTGAACCGGGTACTGATTTCCATGATCTGTCCCTGAAAGAACTGACGAAAAAGGTTCCACCGGTCATAATCTTTTTCAACCTGATATTTTGAGCTGTCCTTGAGAAATCCGGGATAATCAGGATACGTCCAGTCGATCAGCGAAAAATAGGCTCCGCATTTTATATTGCGTTTGCGCAGCTCTTCAAAAAAGGGTTGATCAGGATTTGTTTTTGCATAATAGATTTATTTTCAGGTATTTTATCACCGCGGTCCTCTGCGAATTCTTTGCGTACTCTGCGGTTTTATCTTCATAACCGCAGAGTACGCCGAGATTTTACGCAGAGAGCCGCAAAGATAAGACTCAGCATTCAATCCGGAAGGGATTAAATTTTATTTAAGATAAAGGATTGTCCAGGTG
>JAPLDV010000686.1 GCA_026391235.1 Bacteroidia bacterium
TACAACATCCATCCAATCAGTTCCCTTCTGCTCTTTGTGAGTTTTCTGAACTACCTCAAAGAGCCCATTCCTGTCGGAATCTCTTTTAATCATATAATCAAGCACTTTTTCGCAAGTGGGTTTAAACCGGCGAAGCCAGGCAATATCACCGGTCAGGTCGAATTGTTCTGCAACATTGATAGTATAAGCGGGCTGGGCGTCGAGCATGTATCCCCACTGGCACTCATAAAAGCCATCCGGCCGGAAAGTATTCGGCATGGCGTCGGTTGAGTCATGATGCCACCGCGGAAGTACCCTGCCATCCGGCATAATGGCATGTTCTTTGGCATATTCAAGTGCCTGCGAGAACCCATTGATGAAATCCGGAGAATTGATGGCATTCCCGAACAAGGCGAGCCAGGGCTCCTGCAACACTGCCCACCCGGTGCGCCAACCATTCGATCCGTACAGGTTTTTGTCCACAACGCCATACCGCCCGATCGTGTTCAGAATTTCATTTACCGACTCCTCCTTAATCCCTTTTAATACTCCCCGGTCGTATTCCTCATCATAGGTCAGCGCCTTCATGATGAACTGATTGCTGATTGATGACTTACTGACGGTGAAGGGGGCAAAAACGCTTTCACCTGTTGTGATAAAGCGTCTCAATCCGAATTTCGTGTCAACTGATTGAAAAGAGGAGGACTGAGCCACCGAATGTATGTCATTCTTCCGATGGCTGAATGTTGCGGTTTTGAAAGTCTTATCATCGTTATCCGAAAAGATTCTCAGGCAACTGTTCCTGCTTCTGCTCCAGAAAGTGATCGTTGCTGCATTTACTCCGTAGGCATCGCCGGTTTCGTTGAGAAACCGGTTCCAGGCAACGCCTCCGTTATCAAGCATTGCTCCATCCCACGTTTGCATGGAATTGAACTGCCAGCATGGAAAAAAATTCTCATCTACAATTCCATCATTTAAATACTGACGGTTGATCAGCCAGCTGATATCATTCCCGGTTATTTTAAAGATCCATTGTTCTGTTACGGCAAATGCTGCAGAGCCGAATTTTATCCCGTCAACCTGTACGGTGTTCGTGTTAATGGTAACAATTGGCAAGGGAAGGCATTGTTTTGATGAATACAACGAATCACCTGATTTGATCCCTGAAAATGCGGTGTTGCCATTCCCTGTTACCGTTGTACCTTTTACCATGATCTGATCCAATACACAGCCGGCGGAATAGTTTATCCGTATGGCCAAATCTCCGCTGCCAACGGTAAGAGTTACTGTTTTTTTGCCTTTGTCATGAACAACGGGAGATGTCTGAGAGAAAACGGAGGTGCCTGCTGTTATTACATTTAGCAGGATAATGGTGCCAATTGAGATTCTTTTAAATGCTTTCATACGTTAAAGTATCAAATTTTGTAATAGTACCAATTCGGGTCAATATACTGCTAACGGGTATATTTTTACTTTTTCATCTTGGGTTGATGGGTTTAAAAGTTGATGTGTTTAAACCGATCAACCTATCAACCATTAATCTACAACCGTTGTAAGTATAACTGTTATTCTTCCCGCACCATCGGCACCAGCAATACCGGCCCAAGCAGTCCCGAAGGGCAGGGAATCCAGTCAATGCCTTTCCTGACCCACGGAAACAGGAAGTCGCCGATGGTGAATGTTTGCATATCCTCGCCCAGCGTCTTCATCCAGGGGATTCCTCGGATGTCGAGGTCTGCTGCCCTGTTCGCCGGCGCGTTGGCTACTTCGACTTCCAGAAGATTGTAACCTTCTTTAGCGAGAACTTCGGTTGTCACTCTCATGGGCCGCGAGATGAGGTCGCCAAGAACCTTGCCGTTGAGGTGGACCCTTGCGGTGTGGCGGACTTCGCCAAGATCGATGGACCAGGCATCGGCCGAAATGGCAGGAGTTGCGAAGCGCAAGGTATAACTCGCCACTCCGGAAAAGGCCCGCAAGGCTGCAGACTGGTCCGACTTCCATTCAGTCCACGAAACGAGATCGGTAACTGTTTCCTTATGGGGAATTATTTCACCGCCTTCGAGGAAGGTAACATCCCACTTCCCTGTCAGTATCACCGGCTCTCCGGATGGTACGAAGCGGGACCAGGCAGTGCCGGTGACTGCGTTGTCGAGTATACGAACAATGCAGGATTGGCGGGGTTCGAGCTGAAGGTGCAGGGCGCAGCCGTAATCCCTGTTATTCTTCATTCCGGCGATTCCGCTGGTGCCGGTCATAGGATCGAAAACGACGGCTGATATTCCGGAGGAGGCCAGAGGTATCCATTCATCTATCCGCCTGTTTTCAGCGGGATTGGTAATGAAATAGGTAGCGCCGTCCTTATCGTGGCGGCGGATATAACGCAGGCCGGTATCGGTCAGTTTTTCTCGTGGGATATGCGCCTTAGCCATGCAGGAGAGGATATCATCACCAAAAATGATCATCCCCTTGCCGCAGTGGCCCACGCCGGATGCGCCGGCGCTGCGTTTCAGCTCTTCAATCCTGTCCATCGTTTTCCTGAAGCGTTCGCGCTGCTCGCGAAGCTTGCCCAGGCCAGGAACATCCGCCGGCAGAGTGCCATGAAGGATGACGGTAGCACCCTCATTTACCCATTGCACAATCCGCTCCATGGTTTCAACAGGTATCCGCACGCAATCGCTCACAATCAGTGCCCGATAAGTGGTGCCGGGTGCCACCAGCTGCCCGCCGGCAACATGGATGGCCTCCAGCAGCCGGTCGCTGGTGTAATCGAAATCATGACCGGCGCGCCAGAGTTCACCGGCCACCGGAGGCCCGGTATAGTCCATGGTAACGGTTCCCGGCGGGGCGGTAAAGCCGCCAAACCTTTGCGACCAGATATCAAAGATGGGATAGTACACCAGCACATCGGCATCCGGCCGGCCGGCCTGCAAAAACGACTGGCAGCGCGTGATGTAATCGCATAATTGCTTGCCTTGCCGCCACATGGGATTGAAGGAACCGAGGTGGGTGCCGGCATAAAAGAGCCAGCCCGGCCACCGTGCTTCAGCCGGCGAATAACTGATACCATGGAACATGGTGTGGTTCACCCCGGCCACAAAGTCATAATCGATCTTTTCTTTAATAGCCTCCAGGGGTGTGTTCAGGATAGGTCCCATGCAGGTGAGTGTTTCAGAAGATACCAGCGGTTTGCCCAGTATGTGTGCTGCAGATGCCGGTATTTTGGCACGGCGGAAGAAATGGTCGGTCGCATAATCACCGTTCCGGATGAACCAGTCGCGCGGTCCGCCCATATCGGCCTGTGGAATATCGTATAATGCATTGATATCAAGTTCATTTCCCGGTTCATTGATAGTTTCTCCGGTGATACGGCAGCCATAATCCGCTGCCCATTTCCGAAAGGTTACGGTGAACTTGTCGATCATCAGGTCGGAAACGGTTTGCCGGTAGTCGCAGGCAACACGCGAAACCACATCCGGTTCCCCCTGTCCCATGAAAGCAGGAAGTTGCCGGCGAAGGTCATACCCGCGGCGTTTGGCGAATTCATCCAGCAGTCCCGGGGTCCAGTTGAGATTGATCTCCCAGGAATCGTTCATGAAAGCACGAGGCATATCGGCTTTTGCCAGACCTTTGAAAGCCTGGTCGAAATGCCCGAGATAGCCTCGTACTGCCACTGAGTCGAGGTGGTCCACCACCGGGCCACTACCATCGGGAGTGGCCATGCGGACCCGGGAGCTGCCGCGGCGGGTAAGCACGGCGTAATAGGATTCTTTGGCTGTTGTGATCAAATTCCAAGGCGAAGCCTGGTCCCGTGCCTTTTTGGTCAGGTCGGTCGTCGTGCCATCGGGACTCATGAGGACCAGGGCATTAAGGTCCTGCAGATCCTCCTGCGAAAGAGCGGCGGTATCTCCGTTGGTCCAATGCCTGACCTCCACCGTCGCGCAGGATTCTTGGCGGGGAACCCAGGGCCCGCCGAAAGCCCAGCCGGGGACCGGCGCTATATCAGCATCCATACCGAGCCGGCGGGCTTCCCGGATGGCATGCACAACGGCATCCACCCACTCCGGTGAGAGATAGCCAAGTGGATGCGCCTGTTCGTCCCTCACATCCAGCAAATTAACAATCGTGACCCCGCCGATGCCGATTCTCTGCATGGCTTCGAGACCTGCGGTGATATCTGATTTTGTTACCGAGCACCCATGCCACCACCACCAGGTCCACGGCCTTACTTCAGCGCGCATCGTATCGAAGCCATATTCGCCTGTCAGCCTTACTGGATCGGATGCCTGGTTTATCTGGCAGGGAGAGCTGCTTACCAGCATGATTAAACCTGACAGCAGGAAGAGGGATATTTTGAAAAATACTTTCATGAAAAACACTTATTGATTAAGCCCCGTGGTCAGATATACTGCAAACGGGTATAAATATGTTTATTGTTTATCTTATTCAACTTGCTTTGATGGGTTTATAAGTTGATGAGCTTAAACCTATCAACGACAAAACCCTAATCCAGAGCCGCTGTAAGTATAGTATCAATAACCAATTTAACCGGTGCCGTAGCGCCCAGCTTCATCGTTATGGTTTTTCCTGCGATTTTATAATCGTTAAAAGGCTTTTTCCCTTCTTTGGAAAGTGAAAAAGCTTTCAGTTTTTTACCAGTGAATTCTTCAGGAAGCACCCATTCAAATGAGCCGCCATCGCGGCTATACGCGTAAACCGCACCATTGCGCGGAATGAACCGCTCTTCGTTGTGCGCCACAATGGTTTCGCCATATTTAACCACAAGTTCATTGTTGATTATTGTCATAACCACTTCACCATTATTGAACTCAGTGCGGAGACCATCCGGAATTTCCTGGTAATTGGTCATTTCACGCTCTAAATAAAAATGATACAGAAAAGTGCCTTCATAAATCACCTGTACGATCAAATCCCAGTCTTTCTGAAACGACAGGGTGAGCCCCCCCGGAGGACACCATCTGTCCATATCATTATTCTTCCAGGCAACCGGATCAATGGTTTCTTTATTGAGGGTTTTATAGGAAATATCCTGGTGAATTGAGCTCCCTAAAGCATAGTCCATGCGCGTAAGGTGACCGAAATGACTGCCCCTGCCGCCCCCTACGAGTTTGCGGTGCCAGATGGGCAGTGCTTGCCGGGAGAAGTCGCTGTGCCACATCCCTGCAAAAACTTTTGTCAGGTCGAAAGGCAGGCCGTTTTGCCCTTCGGTTGTAAGTGAAACTCCCTTGTTCCGGAAATATTCTGCTACCGGCATCAGGCCTGCTATCAGTTCTTCTGCAAGCCCGATTCCTTTTTCAGGAATATTTACACTTACCCGGGTATTATCGATCTGTAAGGTTTTCTGCAACTTCACGAACTTAAACATTTCGTCGAAACGCTTGAATGCCTGTCCGCTCTCCACATCCAGGCAGTGTGAAACCGAGCCGTTAATACCGAATTCGCTCATGTTCGAAAAAATGAATTTATCGTCCCAGTGCAAACTATTCCGATAGGCATCATCGATATTGCTGTGGAAGGTGAGGAGCGCATTGTGATTTTTGCAGTACCGGCCCAGCTGGCTGATTCCATACGCTCCGCCGATATCGGTATTAATGTCTCCGTAAGAAGGATAAAAGGTGTCATGTCCTTTGTACTGCCAACCAACCAGATGCGGCGCCTGGGGAATACCGTCGGTTACGTTTTCGATGGCTGAAACGATCTCTTCGGTTTGTTTTAAGGTAGTCACCACTCCAAAGTCCGGAATGGCCAGAAAGACTTTGTACCACAGGGTTTCGAAATAGAACTGATCAAGATCGGGAATACGGCGATTGACCCACAGTGCGTAGTCGGCGTGGTCGGCACGTTTATCCTGATTAATATCCTGAAGGAAAACGACTTCAAATTGCAAAGGTTGCTGAATGACGTTTCGAACCCGGTATTGATAAGCATTGGGACCGATCTGATACTTTTTTTCAGGGGTAATGCAGTGTAAATAGGGAAGGAGGGGGTAGTTTCCAAAACCGAATACAGCCAGCTCATCAGGAAGATAAATGACCCCATGTATGGATGGGGCTTCACCAGGTTCGGCACTTCCGAGGATTCCCCGTTCATCATAGGTCCACATTTTACCTCCGCTCGCGGGGTCAGGGGCTCCGGCACGGAAACGCCAGTATTCATATTTTTTGTTGGCACACGTTAAAAGCGGGAGGTTTTTCCATGCCACCGATGTTATTTCAGCTTTGGGGTCCTGGATATTTTTCAGCTGGAATATCATGCGGTGGTCAACCAGCATAAAACACAAATCAAACCTGAATGATTTGCCGGGTACCGACATCTGGTAGGTGTACCAGGTTCCCTGCCAAACGGGTACCTTGATTTCTTTTACCAGAATATTCCATTGATCCCAGGGAATTGATTGTCCATTGAGAACTATGGTGCCTGTTTCATCAGCGCCCTCAAACCGGGAGTTTGTTGGCTTATAGGTATAACTTCTGATAATAGGTTTGTCGGGATACAAGGTAACCTCCAGAAATTCGTTCGAAATGATAAAAGAATTGCCTTTGACCTTACCGGAGGGATCCCCGGTAAGATTTTGTTCATTACCCGGATTGCTGCTAAAAGATAAAAACAGGAAAATCGAACATAGAATTGCTTTCATTTAATAATTTCTTATTACGGTAAAGGAAGCCTTCTGCATTGCTGTCATACCATGCCTTTTCATGATCTTCTAAAGGTTAGGATTAATGGATAAAGGTAGATAATCAATGCAATTGATGTTGCACTTTTTAAATGATATTCTCGTTCAGATCCACTCGTAAAACCAGATTTCTGGAATTCAGTATTTGCAGGCGGGAATGATTAATTTTAGCACTTAAATTAACACCTTCATCATGAGCGATTCATTTATCCATACGGTTTTCTTCTGGCTCAGGGAGCCGCAGAATGACGCGCACCGTCAGGAATTCGAAGCCTCCATCAAACGCTTTTTAACCGGTTCGGAATTTGCTGGATCGTGGCACGTGGGCACACCAGCCGGCACCGGCCGGACAGTGGTCGACAACTCCTATACCTATTGCCTGGTTGTAACCTTTTCATCGGCCGCCAATCAGGACAGGTACCAGACCGAACCTGCCCACCTGAAATTCATCGAAGAAGCTGGTCCCCTCTGGGAGCGGGTCCAGGTATATGATTCCATTGCTTTACCGTATTGACCAGGAACCAGATTATAAACTATCATGAAATTTACCAGACGCAATTTTATCAAAACTACCGGCACCGGTATTGCAGCAGCGGGCATACCGGCATTCGGAAACAGCATGAATGCAACCCCGTCGTCCGTTGCATCACACTCTTTCCGGCTGGCTGTGGCGGGTTATACATTTGCCAAAATCGACCTCGACCAGTCGCTGGTGATGATGAAGAGGGTGGGGATGAACCTCATTGGGGTAAAAGACTTCCATCTGCCGCTGACCAGTTCACAGGAGGTTATCGATCAGACCCTGGCCAAAATGAAATCCTTCGGGGTTGAGCCGTATGGGGTGGGGCCCATTTATATGAAATCGGACGAGGCTGTTGAGCAGGCTTTTACTTATGCGAAAAAGGTGGGGGTCAGGCTGCTGGTGGGAGTGCCTGATGCTCAATTCCTGCCTTACGTGGAAAAGAAGGTGAAGGAAACCGGCATCCGGGTGGCGATCCATAATCATGGACCTGATATGCCGCTTTACCCAAGTGCCGGTGATATCTGGGCCGAAATCAAAAACCTCGATTCCCGGATCGGATTTTGTCTGGATATCGGCCATACCGTGCGCCTGGGCCTGGATCCTATTGAAGCATTCAACCGCTATCAGGAGCGTATCTTCGATTTTCATATCTGGGATACGGATAAAGCCGAAAAGGCCGGTGGGTGCGTTGAAGCGGGTCGCGGAATCATCGACTTTCCGAAATTTTTCAAAACCATCATGAAAGCAAAATATGCCGGAACGGTCAGCCTTGAGTACACCAAGGACATGAGCGATCCACTGCCCGGTGTTGCGGAATCGATTGGCTATTTTCGCGGGGTTCTTGCAGAGCTTGGATGATCCGGGCGGAAACCGGAAAATGTCAGCTGACGGCGAAAATCAATGAAAATCAGGCTTTTGTTACCTGGAGGTTGTAAACGGATACCTTTAGGGAAAATAGGATAGAAATGAATTTTTATACCATAAATTATTCAAGGTTCAACGCTGATCTGTGCAAGCTGGAAATGAAATATCTTTTTAACCATATCAATAAAGAGAAGTATTTTTTTTCCGACCGGTCAATCAAGCCTTCCCGGAGCCCTTTCATCAAGGAGAGGTTAACGGTTATTTTCGAAGGCGAAAACCTGGATTCCCTTGTTGAACAAGTGGTGGTCAACAAATTTGCAGCGGATCATTTTAAAGTTATTTACCAACAAGTAGAGGCCGGGAATGAGGATTATCAGGAGCGCCTCCGAAGCGGAAGAGAACTTGGGACCGTTATTCTCGGGAAGGCGGATGTACGCAATCCCCGGGTTACTTTCGGTGTGACCCGCGTGAACGGGAGATGGTTTTTCGGGACGTACGAAAAAAACGATTACCGCTGGCATCAGCATGATAAGAAGCCGCATACCTATTCCAGCTCAATCAATTTCAGGGTAGCCCGTGCCCTTGTAAATATCGGCGTGGGGCCCGATACAACCCAAACATTAATCGATCCCTGCTGCGGGGTGGGAACCGTAGTCATTGAAGCGCTCTCTATGGGCGTTGATGCACAGGGATATGAAATCAACATCCATATCGCACACAACGCACAGCAGAATTTATCCTATTTTGGCTATCCGGATGTGATAACCGAAGGGGACATGCATACCATTGAGGAACATTTTGATGTGGCGATCATCGATATCCCGTATGGACTCTACCAGCCAATCACACCTGAAGAACAGCTGGAAATCATTAAAACCGCCCGCCGGATCTCCAATCGTCTGATTCTGGTATCCTTCGAAAATATGGATGAAATGATCCGGGAGGCCGGCTTTGAATTAATGGAAAAGGCCAAGGTACCAAAAGCACAGCTTGTTCGCTGGGTAAATGTATGTGAATAATATAAATAGAAAAGTGAAATCGGTCCTGGTGCGATTAGCGGGTTCTGGATGACATCTTTGGACAATTATCAACCGGAACAGAAAAATTAAAAATGACATGACGGTCGAGTTCCTGCCAGTACAGGTAAGCCAATTCCTCGACATAAGCCCAGTATTTGTCCGACATTCCAAATTGTTGAACACCCTTGCTGATATCCGCCTCAATACGTTCCGCAACCTCCGTTTTAAGTTCGATCCTGATTTTTTTGCCGTTAAAGACAAAGATGACCGTCGGGATGGGGAGTACGGTTTTGTCAACCGTAATCAATCCCTGACCGATAGTTGCACCGGTGCTGATTTGAATCCCATCGTTCAGGCAACTCAACGGGGGCTCGCTTCCGGCATAAGAAACAACTTCGAGGTTATTGACACCGACATTGAAATATTCAAGAGCCCGCATCCCCATTTTAACACCTATGATGGAATAAATACCGGTGTGACCATGAATCTCGTTAGTGAGTACCACTGATTTCCATTCTGATAATCCAAAATCACTGATCACCCGGGGCAGAAATTCGGAAACATTTTTCTTGTAAAGGGCAGGATTAACCGGGAACTCGGTAAAAACGCGGTTATTCGGTTTGACACTGGAATTCAGAACAGTTGAGATCAAATCGCCAACATAGGAAACAGGAATGTTCTTTTCCAGGGTAAACACGGCCGGATGCTGGTCGTCACGGGAGGTAAACACAATCGGACAGGTCAGGAAAAGAGGAACAAGATCATCGCCGAGTTCCAGGTGGATTTGCTTACCGGGATTCGATTCAGCGATCTGTTTGTGAATATCAGCCAGATGATCCGCATAGAATGAGCTGGCTGAATCCAACTGTTGTATGAAGGCCGGATCGCATACCAGGTTTGAGCGGTCATTTGAAATAACCTGCAACGGAATCGGCAGGGAATGGATGAACTTATAACTTTCAGGGTCTGTCTGATAATTAAAGCCATTCTTAAAATCCATATCGTTGTACCAGATAATCCTTTCCACCATTTGAGTTTGTCCGGGATTATTTCTGAGCCAATCGGCCAGATTGGTGAGTGCTGCCAAGGCGATCAGGGTAATCTTCTGTGGATAGGATTTCGTTATTTCGGTCATCAGTGAAACCGCCTCCTGATAGGTGGTTGGTTCGATAAAATCATTGTTTCCCCAGGAAACTGAAGCGGCAAACGTACTCCAGTATGGCAGGGCCTTATTTAAAGAACGGCCGAGACCAACAGGGATGCCCTCGTGATGAAAAAAGGCCAGAAGGCTGCTCACCTTATCAGCTGCCGATTTTGCGGGCAAAGTGCCTTGGGAGCCGATGATACCGAGAACCCGGGTATCGTTGCAGGCCAATAGTGTGGTTAAGGCCCGAAGGTCATCAATGGCTCCGTCGGTATCAATGATTACATGGTATTTTGGTTTACCCGAGTGACTATAAACCATGGGGGCTATCAAGGTCAATAAGAGAACAGGAATGATCCGGATAAATATCGTTTTTAACCGCTTAACCCAGGGTTTCCCGGAAATATAACCTATTTGTGTGGCCATTCAGACTATTGTTTAGGGTTACCTGGGTCGAAGATAGTTATGTATTTAATGATTACCAGATCGGAATTGAGGCGACGGGTCATTTTCGTTTCGGGTTTAATTATGCCGCGGGAATCTTAAACCCCGTGAGGCATGAAAACCATTCTCGAGACTGACGTCGGTTTTATTTGCGATATCCAGGCACCTGTTCGACTCCCAGCGATCGGTCATATATAAGCAGATGAACGGTCGTATCACAGATGCATTGTTATATACCGACAGCTTAAAACTGAATTTGCCGATATTTTTCAGCTCCTTTCGCGCAAAGACATGGCCGATTTTGACGGTATTTCAACCGAGAGTGCCGTTAAATTGCTAAAAATGTTTGAAAAAGAGGGTTGGAACCAATGGGAATATCTGATATTTACTATTGGTTAGCTGGAATCCGGTTACAGGTATTTCTTCGGGAATTTCCAGGGTGAGCGGTATTCTGGCAAGGCTAGTTCCGAAGCTTCTTTGTCCCCGATGATTGTTTCTTTTACCGGATCGAACCGGATCGAACGCCCAAGTCTTAGGGATAATATGCTGAGTGCGAGGGGAACATCAACCCGGACATGGTAACCCGGGTTGCATGATGGTTGCTGGCGCGACTTGATACACTCGAGCCATTCGAGTTCATGACCAGGTGATGGCGCGATAGATTTCAGCGGAGCCGTCATTCCTGTCATCCGGTCACCTTCCGGCAAAATTACGTGATTGTCGTAGTCGGTTTGCAATGTGCCGTTGACGCCATGGAAATAGATACCCAACCTGCGCCTGCTCTCCTGACCTCGTAAAAAATCGAACCCGTAGCTGTTGGTTGAGGATTGCATCCAGGTCATGGTAAGGTTAGGATAGCGCATGATAACCTCGTGATTGTCGTATGCATCGCCGTCATCCCTGATGATGAAACGTCCGCCGGATGCACTGACTTCTGTTGGGAATCCGAGGCCAAGCGCCCATATTGGCAAATCAATGATGTGCGGAGCCATACCGGGAGTCCAGCCACCGCTGAAATCCATCCAGAAACAATGGAAGAAGGCATCTTTCACCAGATTAGGGTTGAAGGGTTGCATTCGTGCCGGTCCCACCCACATATCCCAGTCCATTCCTTTGGGTATGGTATTTGTATTATTACCCAGGCCAATACCATAAGGAGCTTCGTTCATCACAAAAAATGTTCGCACGGTAGCAATATCACCGAGGTTTCCGGAGCGGATTAACTCAACAACACGACGGTAGTTCTCGCTGGCATGAATCTGCGTACCGACCTGGCAGATGATATTGTGCTTATTAACCGCATTACGCACCGCAAGGCTTTCGCCCAGGTGCATCGTCATCGGCTTCTGCAGGTATATGTCCTTGCCTGCCTCGCAAGCGGCGATGGCCATGATGGCATGCCAGTGTGCAGGTGTGGCAATAATCACGGCATCGAGATCTTTATGGAGAAGCATTTCCCTGAAATCAGTATAACCGGTGCAGGTATCCTTGAATCTTTCAACCACGGGATCTAATCGTTCTTTCCAAACATCACACGCAGCGGTCACCACAACATTAGGCTGAGATGCACAGACGTTCAAACTCGCATTGCCCAGACCGCCGCATCCGATGACTCCAAGATTAATGCGATCGCCGGGAGGGATGCCTTGTCCTTTCAGACCATAGGATTGCAAGATGATAGGTGCTGCGATGGCCGCGGTACCGGTGGTTTTTATGAACTGGCGACGTGATAGGGACGGATTGGTCGTATTCGTTTTCATAACTTTGGTTTTGATTCCGGGAATGTGAAAGTCGGCAGAGGCGTCACCTCTGAATTAAAGGTATCCCACAACGTGGAGGACAGATTACGGTCAGGTTTGATTCCGGCATGAATAAAAAGTCGGTAACGCAGTACCAGTGGCTGGCCGCGGACCAATTTGAAACGTGTGCCCGCTGCCGGGAAAGTAAATCCGACCATGCTCGCCTGGGGACCACATTTGACGAATCGGAAAAAACGGAAATTTCCTGTAGCTTAGGTGTCTGCATCCGCACGTTAAGACCTCCGTATAAGGAAGTTCCACGACGGGCAATTGTAATGCTATCCTTTAGTGCAACAAACCGGAACGCAAGATCAATGATTCTGCCCTGCGCCGTTGAGTGCCAGGCCCGGATGACTGCAACCTCCAGCACGATCGGTACACTATCTTCCCACAGCCATTGGTTTTCAGCTTCGATTTGGGCAAATTCCGGTCCGTTTTGAAGTTCTATCTTGCCGGTAGGCCGGGCAAAAACTATCTGTAAAGCATGAAGATCACCACGTTTGCTGCCGAAATCCACCTCGGGCCAGGCCCAATAAATACCACGATGGTGGGGATGATCCCTGGACCAATCACGTGTTAAAACCTCTCCACCCGGTCCGTAAAGCGGGTGGATGTAGTTGCTTCGCGCGACAGCATAAATGCTTGGATTCGCCATAAAAGTGTCACTTGGCGTAACAATGTATTTGTTTGCGGCCAGGGTATCAAGAGCGTCCTTCTCGTAAACCGTCTTGTAATTGTAACGAAGCACCGGTTTGCCTTTATCGGATATGGTAATCTGCCCGCTTACCGGGTCCTGGCTTGCCTGCATGCCTGTCCCGAACCTGGATTCACATGATGCACATGCGACTAATCCTAAGAGAAGGATGTAAAACTGTGGCTTTTTCATTCGTAAAATAATCGCAATTTAAGAATGTTATGAACCAAAATAAGTAGTACTCCTAAAATGTTTAACGACCAGCCGGAAAGATCGATTCTTTTCAACCGGCAGCAAACTGCAGATCAATGTCCATCATATTTTTGATATTTTAAATATATCTTAACGGGCAATAATAATAAATAGATCAGGGAAATGAAGGGGCATCTATATTCCGCAAAAAAAGGCACGCAGGCGACCTGGATAACAATTGGAACAATTGGTGTATTCTTTTTCATTTTCGGATTTATTACGTGGTTAAATGGTATTCTGATACCGTATCTGAAAATATCGTGTGAACTGAACCATTTCGAATCCTATCTCGTTGCATTTTCATTTTATATTGCCTATGTAATAATGGCAATTCCCTCTTCCTGGGTGCTGAAAAGAACCGGGTTAAAAAGGGGAATGATGATGGGATTGTTTGTTATGGCAGCCGGAGCCCTTCTTTTCATTCCGGCTGCCATAACCCGCACGTATTTCTTTTTCCTGTCGGGCCTTTTCATCATGGGAACCGGTTTGGCTCTGCTGCAAACAGCTGCCAACCCTTACATCACCATTTTAGGACCTATTGAAAGCGCTGCCCAGCGAATAAGCATCATGGGAATATGCAATAAGTCGGCCGGGGTGATTGCAACCTATCTGTTTGGAGTGATGGCTTTAAAAGATGGTGACGCCTTGCTGGCAAAACTGAATGTAATGGAGGTGACACAAAAAGCGGCAGCATTGGACGAATTGGCTGCCAGGATAATCGTACCCTATCTTGCCATGGCAGCTATTCTGGTTTTTGTTGGGGTTATGGTGAAAATTTCGGGATTACCGGAGATCGATCCCAATGTGCAAAACGCTGGTGACGAAAAAACGGGACACACTTCCAGAACAAGTATCTTTCAATATCCTTTCCTTTTGTTGGGTGTGCTGGCCATTTTCTGCGATGTGGGACTGGAGATCATCGCCGGAGATACCATTATCAGCTATGGATTAAGTCAGGGAATTCCAATATCTATTGCAAAACATTTTACCTCCCTTACGATGCTCGCATCCATTATGGGTTATACGATCGGTATCATTGCCATTCCCAGGTACATCACTCAAGTGAAAGCCCTTAGAACATGTGCGATCCTGGGAATTGTTCTGACCATAGCTGCCATAGGGTTACCGAAGCTGGCTTCGGTGGTTTTCATTGCCTTGCTGGGTATGGCCAATGCATTGATATGGCCATCGGTGTGGCCGCTGGCATTGGAGGGACTTGGGCGGTTTACACGAATCGGTTCATCCCTGCTGATTATGGGTAATCTGGGTGGGGCCCTGCTGCCGCTGCTTTACGGCCGCCTGGCAGATGTGGTCAATCCGCAAAAGGCCTATATCATTGTCATTCCCTGTTACTTTTTTATTCTGTACTATGCAACACTGGGGCACAAAGTCGGAAAGCGGGTAAAGGAGCTTTCAAGAATGGAACTACACTAAACCAAATATCAAAACACAAAATTACCTGAAATGAAAAACATATCCCGTAGAGGTTTCATCGAAAGAGGAACCATAGCCACATTGGGGATGAGTATATTGCCGATTGACTTACTGGCAAATAATCAGGCGCAAAAGACAGTGAAAATCGGAGTTATCGGAACCGGAGGGCGGGGAACGGGTCACATAGGTACCCTGTTAGGTATAGAGGGTACTGAGATTGTTGCTGTTTGTGACCTGACAAAATCCAAAGCAGAGAACGCTGCCAATCTGTGCGAAAAGGCCGGAAAAAATCGCCCCAGGATTTATTGCAAGGATGAGCATACCTATAAGGACTTGCTTGACCTGGAGAAACTGGATTGCGTGATTATTGCAACGTATTGGGATTCGCATGCAGCCATAGCACTTCATGCCATGAATAATGGTATTTATCCGGGGATTGAGGTTCCTGCAGCCTTAACCGTTGATGATACCTGGCAGCTGGTCGAAATGTCGCAGAAAACCGGTATCCCCTGCATGATGCTTGAGAACTGGAGCTTTCGCCAGGACAATCTGGCCGCCTTGAATATGAAACGTCTCGGGATGTTTGGTGAAATTGTTCATTGTCATTGCGCACACTCCCACGATTGCATCGACCACTGGTTTTTCGACAGTAAAACGGGTGACCAAAAATGGCCCGCTGAATACCTGCTTAAATACAACCGTGATCAATATCCTACCCATAGCGTGGGGCCGGTTCTCAGCTGGATGGATATTAACTGCGGAGATGTTTTTACAGAAATCTATTCTACAGCCTCAGCGTCGAAAGGCATTAATGCTTACTTTAAAAGGAAGTTCGGCAATGATCACCCGAACGCAAATCTGAATTACCGGCAGGGTGACATAATAACCTCCCTTCTGAAAACAAAAATGGGAAAAACCCTGGTCATCAACATGGATATGCAATTGCCCCGGCCTTATTCCAACCGCTGGATGCTTCAGGGAACATTGGGAGTATATGATGAAGAAAAGAGCTCGATTTATCTGGAGGGAAAAAGTCCTGAATACCATATCTGGGAGCCATGGAAACCATACGAAGAGAAGTATAACCACAAATGGTGGTCGGGTGATTTTTCGGCCCAGTCGCACGGAGGTACCGACTATGTGATGTTGAACCAATTTCTGGATGCGGTAAAGGCTAAGGGTCCGACACCCATAGATGTCTATGATTCAGCTGTTATGACCGCAATTGTCGAACTTTCCGGCATTTCCATTGCAAAAGATGCACCAGTGCCCTTCCCTGATTTTACCAAGGGTAAATGGCAGACCAACAAACCCTGGTTTGCCCTGGATCAAACCATTTAATTCTAAAGCGAACTTACTAATGATAAAAATTCAGGCCAGTGTTTCCAAAGGATGGCTGCACAGGCACGGGGGGTTTGTTTTTCCTGACCAATATTACCTCGACCCGATTTTCCGCTGGGAACAGGATAAAAATATAAATCGCTTTGTCAGGGAACAGTTCCCCGGAATTGCGATTTACAATATGGAAGACAATCTGGTTCAGGCGGACTATGTAAAAGTAAATCAAGTACTTGTCGGGGCCATTCAACCAAACATGATTTTGGCTGCCCTGTTGGGAGCGGAGTTTTCCTTTTTTGAAAATACCGACTCGGATGTACTGGGCAAACCTTTGGAGCACATATCCGGTATTGATGAGTTGCCTTCGCCGGATGCTATATTGGACCATTCCCTGATCAAAAAGATGGACAGGCAGATGCACCTGCTCAGGGAAAGTCATCCCGGTTTACGGATCATCCCGCCCTTTTTCTGGGACGAATCAGGCCGTGCTACCATCCATGGAGTTATTACGACTTCACTGAAACTGACCGGGGATAACATCATGATGGTCATGATGTCCGATCCGGATCTTGCCCACGCCCTCCATCAATGGATCGTTGATGCGTATGTGATATTGATACAGCACTTTGCAGCTTCAGGTAACCTCCCGGTAACTTCGGTGCATGTTGGTGAATGTGCCGGAACCATGATCTCTTCGGAATTGTATGAAGATTTTGTGGTTCCCTATATCAGCCAGCTGGGAGACAGACTAGGGCCGGTTCGCCTCCATTCCTGCGGATTCTCCGATCATCTGATAGAACCTGTTTCGCACATTAATAATTTAAAAATCATTGATACCGGTTCCGGAACATCCATTGTTAAAATCAGGGAAATAATGGGCAGGGACTTTGAGATTAATGTATTTCCACCGACAAGTGCATTACTGGAGGGAGTCCCCCGGTCAGAAGCAATCAGCTGGCTCGACAAAACCTTATCGGAAAACCAGGGAGGTCCGCTGCAAATTGCGTATCACCTTGAAGCCGATTATGATACCCGGAACGGACTAGCCATTCACGAGGAACTTGAGAAAAGGGGATTGATTACTTCCGGAAAAAAGATAAGGAATCTGCGGCCGCAAAGAATTTTTCCAAAGGAATCTTAAAGTAACACAACTATGGAAGTTTTTTGGGATAGAATCCATATCCGGTTATTCCGATGGAGCAGTAAAGCCGCCGCCTTGCTTCTGGCCGCTACGTTCATGGGTCCTGAAAGCATTGCCCAGAGCTGGTCGGATAAGCTGAATATCCCGGACCCGCTGATTATGGAAGCTTATGAGCGGGCAGCAACTCAGAACATCCTGGCAGCAGTTAATCCTGATGTTTTCTTTGGATATTTTTCCGTATGTGCCGACGGCAAAGGCTTTGGCTTCGGTAATACTTATCCTTCACTGGACGGGCACCAGATGACTGATGCACTCTTGTGGCTGGGACAAGTGGATGTTGTTAAAGCAAACTGGGATTATGTGAAAACATTCCAGAAGCCGGACGGGCAGCTGCCTTTGGCGATCCTTCCTGCAGAAGCAGGCAAAATGATCGGTCCAACGAATTTTCAGGCCCCGGTGGATCCGAATGGAGGCCTGTATCGCCATTGGGTGCCCGGCAATCCGTTGCGGGCACTTGCAGGGCCTACTTACATTCAGAACGCAGATGTAATTTTCCGGTACACCCGGGATCGTGAATGGCTTCTGAAAGAGTTGCCATCCATCAACCTGGCTGCAGACTATCTTGCATCAATGGTTACCGGTGAAGGCGCTGTAAAGGGTGCCGGTTATTACGTGGAACGGCCTACCCGGGTTGAGTATGATGGTGTTGCGCAATGCCACGCGGCAGATGCCTTTCGCCATGTATCAGAATTGAATGCAATCGCAGGCAACAGCAGGGCAGCCAACAAATACCGGGAACTCGCAAGCCGTATTGAAACCTTTTTTCGCACCCGTTTCTGGATGGTTGATCACTTTGCCGAATACATCCATCCGGAGCGGGGCAAAATCGGAAATCATGGCCTGACCGACACCGATTGGAGTGCCATTGCCATGGAGATGGCTGATGCCAGGCAGAAAGCGATTCTCTGGCCTGAATTGAAAGATGAGAAACGGTTTTATTATAATGGAATGCCTACGGGTATCGCAACACTGCCGTTAACCTATGAGAAATGGGAATCAACTTACGATGATGTGATGGACCTGGCTGCCATGGGGCGAGTCTGGTACGTGGAATCCATGGCGAGGGCTGGCATGAACGATGCGCAGGGACTCATTGAAACCATCCGGCGTGTTTGCCGGGAAGGCCTTGAAAACGGATATTGGTGGCGCGAACGATACAATGACAAGGGTGGATACGGCGCGGAAAAGTACTGCGAATATCCGGCCAACCTGATACGGATCGTTCAACGGTTCCTGCTGGGAGTGGAGCATGGCCTTGATGGAACATTATTTCTGGGGCCAACCGTTCCGGATGAATTCTGGGATGCCGGTTTCGGGCAGACCTTATCGTGGCAGGGACGGAGAATTTTCTATAAAATGCAGCGTGACCTGATCAAAGGAGAATACTCCGGACAAAATTCCCAGCCGTTATCCGTTCGTTTAGCAAGCCCGGCGCAGAAGAAACTGATCCAGGTTACTATTAATGGCCATTCAGCAAAATTCAATACCAAAGAGGATTGGATCAGTATTATTCTGCCGGCCGCATCCATAGATAAACCTTGCGGGTTTGAAATTAAGCTGCTTTAGTTAAGGAGAAAGGCCCGTTCTTGTCCGCAATACATCATAATTTCTAATTGCATGGAACCCAATGGTTGAAAATCCGACACTGTTTACCTCTTTTTTTGCATATTAAATAATTTTCCCTTATCTTAATGGTCTATTAAACATAAACACATGAAACGCCTATCCCTTTTTCTGATTCTTGCATTGCCACTCACCCCGGCAGCCCTTATGGCGCAGGAAGTTATCTCGTCGGGTGGCACCTGTGTCAAAGTTTCCGGGATCAGCTTATCCTGGACAGTTGGCGAGCCGGTAACCGAAACCCTTTCTAGTGGTTCTCTAACGCTTACCCAGGGATTTCATCAAACCAGGCTCTCTGCGTCAACCATTGATGAAATTGTTACCCCGGGATTGAAACTCTTATCCTTCGGGTAATTACCTGATCAAAATCAAACGAAAGAATGGTGATCCTGTTAAAACCTGGAAAATAGTAAAACAATAAAAATATAAGTCATGAAAAAGCTGATGCTCATTTTCATTTGTCTGGCGACTTCTGCAATTCTGTTGGCACAGGCACCCGCAGCCTTTAAATACCAGGCTGTTGCACGTGACGGATCCGGTACCGTGCTGGCTGATAAAACCGTGAGTTTCCGGATCAGCATTATCCAGGGAACAATAACCGGCGACATCGTATACAGTGAAAAGCACAATACGGTCACCAACGAGTTTGGTTTGGTCAATCTCGAAATCGGGAAAGGAGCACCTGTTTCGGGAGATATGAGCCGTATTAGCTGGGGCGTTGATGAACATTTTATCAGGGTTGAAATGGATCCTGATGGTGGGAATTCATTCCAGCTGATGGGGACCAGCCAGTTGTTGAGCGTACCCTATTCCCTGTATGCAAAAACGGCTGAATCACTGAGAGGAGGAATTACCGAAACCGATCCTGTTTTTGCTGCATCACCGGCAAAAGGAATTTCTTCAACCAATATTATAAAATGGGATTCTGCCTATGGCTGGGGCAATCATGCCAAGGCAGGTTATTTGACCAATTTCATGGAGACCGACACCGCTTTGTGGAAGAAAAGCGGAACCGATATTTTTTACAATACCGGTAATGTTGGAATCGGAACCAATTCACCGCTAAGAAAATTGGATGTGAATGGCGCAGCACTTTTCCGGATTGATGCCAACAAAGCGATCATTTTTGATAACGCCGGCACCGCATTACGAATGTACACCGACGATTATACAGGCGGTGCCATTGGCAAGGACCTGGTTATCGGCACCTACCCGAAAGGCCACATGAACCAGCTGTATTTAAGCACATCCGGTAATGTTGGAATCGGGACCAATTCACCGCAAAGAATATTGGATGTGAATGGCTCAGCACTATTCCGGATTGATGCCAGCAAAGCGATCATTTTTGATAACGCCGGCACCGCATTACGAATGTACACCGACGATTTTACCGGCGGTGCCATTGGCAAGGACCTGGTTATCGGTACCTACCCGAATGGCCATATGAACCAGCTGTATTTAAGCACATCAGGTAAAGTTGGCATCGGAACCAATGAGCCTCAAAGAAAACTTGATGTTAACGGTCAGGTATTGTTCAGAATTGATGCCAACAAAGCGATCATTTTTGACAAATCAGGCCCGGCGCTGAGAATGTACACCGACGACTATACCGGCGGCGTCATTGGCCAGGACCTGGTTATCGGCACCTACCCAAATGGTCACGGTAATCAGCTGTACCTGAACACAGCAGGTAATGTCGGGATCGGGACCACTAATCCACAGAGAAAACTGCACATTAACGACGTATTAAGATTGGAACCGAGAAACGATGCTCCGGCATCACCTGCAAAAGGTGACATCTATTTTGACGGCACATTGAACAAGCTTCGGGTTTATGATGGTACAACCTGGCAAAATTGCTGGTAAAATCCGCTGAATGCGGGAATCATAAATGAAAAAATCGATATTCATTTTGACCACTGTTCTTCTCCTCTGCGGGATCCTGGTTTCGGCACAGGAAGAACACAATTGTTTTTCGGTACTGGTTGGGAAAAAAGCGACCATCGATGGCTCGGTACTGTTTGCGCATAATGAAGATGATTTTGGCAAGCAGCTGGTGAATTGGTTTGCTGTTCCAAAAAAGCCTTATCATGAAGGAACAGAGGTTGTTCTGAAAAACGGAGGAAAGGTGGGGCAGGTTGCTTTTACCAACAGGTATATATGGCTCGAAATTCCGGGGATGGACTTTTCCGATTCCTATCTGAATGAATACGGAGTTTGCATTGCCTCCAACTCCTGTCCCTCCAGGGAGGACAAGCCTGAGATTTCCGATGGCGGAATCGGATACAACCTCAGGCAATTCATGGCCGAGAGGGCGGTAAATGCTAAAGACGCAGTGGTTCTTGCCGGCCGGCTGATAGAAAAGTTTGGGTACACCGGCTCGGGCCGTACCTATTGCATTGCCGATCCGAATGAAGCATGGGCACTGGCAGTGGTTAACGGCAAGCATTGGGTAGCTCAGCGTATCCCGGATGATGAAGTAATGGTTTTACCCAACAATTATACCATCAGGGAGGTTAACCTCAACGACACGGAAAACTTCCTGAGCTGTAACAATCTCATTGATTATGCCATTAAAAGAGGCTGGTATAAGCCCGATACCGATGGCCCATTTAATTTTCGGAACACCTACGCGGGACCCAACAGCATTAAACATCCGGGTAACGTTAGCCGCGCCTGGGGTGCCTATCACCTTTTTAACACCGGGTTTAACATGTCCGATGATTTTCCCTTCTCTTTCAAACCGGCCGAAAAGGTATCGAAACAGGATCTGATGAAATTGCTCCGGTATCATTATGAAGGGACTGTTCTTGATAAAAGTGAAGGTTACACCAAAGGCAGCCCTTTTAAACTCAATGAATCCATGATCTGTGACCGGGCCTCGGTTTATGGTTTCGTTTCGGAACTCAGGAATTGGATGCCGGCTGATATTGGATGCCTGATGTGGCTTGCACCTCAATGGCCGGATATTCAGCCATTTATTCCAATATATGCCGGTACCACCCAATTCCCTGCTGCCTTTTGCCGCCAGGGTTATTTGAATTCGCTGGCTGATCATTACACTCCGCCGGCCGACATCCATGAAAGAAATGATCAGCACGCTTTCTGGGCTTTCGTAGAATTCTCAGAGCTGATGAATAATAACTATGGTGAAAACATTGGTGCCGTCAGGAAAAGAAATTTTAAAATTGAGAGGAAACTGCTCGCAATCCAGCCCGGTCTCGAAAAAAAGCTGATAAAAATTCAACAGGAATCAGCCGAAAAATGCAGGGAGGTAGTCACCCGGCTGTATGATAATTTTGCCATGACAGCCCTTTCAGCAACAAAAAAGTCGATAAAAAAACTCCGGAAATAAGGCCACTGTTTAGGCAACCCCACCATTAAAGTATGAGAAGGCTGATTTGCCTGCGGATGATCGTTGTGTTGGTCCTGACCGGATGGATCCTGCTCTTTTCGGGTTGCACCAAAGACTCTGAGGTACCTGTTTCAGGTAAATTTGTCGACAGCCGGGATCAGCGGGAATACCAATGGGTTATTGTCGGAACACAAACCTGGATGGCTGAGAACCTGGCCTGGCTCCCGGCAGTGGATTCCTCCATCGCGGATTGTGATACTACTCCATACTATTATGTTTTTAACTATGAGGGAACAAACATAACTGAGGCCAAAGCGTGGAAATACTATTCCGACTTTGGAGTTTTCTACAACTGGCCGGCAGCTATGAACGGGGCCGGCACGAGTGCAGGAACACCGGGAGGTATTCAGGGGGTTTGTCCGGAAGGCTGGCATCTGCCCTCTGATGAAGAGTGGGATATTTTGGTTGTCTTTCTTGGTGGAGAGTATACTGCGGGAAAGGAAATGAAGTCCACCAAAGGCTGGAACAACTACGAAGGTGTATCAGGCAAAGGTAACAACTCAAGCGGGTTTAACGCCCTGGCTGCGGGTGAACGGCGCAACGGGGGTGGTTTTTTCGAACTTGGATATTGTGCATTATTCTGGTCGTCAACTAATTATGGCGAATATAGCGCCTGGTACCGCAACCTTTGGTACAATCATATTGGTGTTAACCGCTACATGAGCAATAAACGATACGGGTTTTCAGTGCGGTGCGTAAGAAATTCACTACCCGAATGAAGGAAGAATTTTTAGATTCGAAATCCGGTTTTGAATTTTGATGTTCAAGATTCAGGTAACTTATTGGGTATGGGATATTGGGTTTCGGATTGACATTAATCTTAACACTGCCCCCATGCTCTAGATCGCTCCCTCACTCCCTTAACGTCCTCACGTTATTACAGTTTACCCTTTGCGCGATATAGAGTTCATCTTCTCAAAGTCAAGTATTTCCACTTGTCTGTCTTCAATTTCGATCAGGCCCTCTTCTCTGAATTCTTTAAGGATGCGGCTAACGGATTCTTTGGTCATGCCGGTGAATTCGGCCAGTTCCTGGCGGGTGAGGATCATTTCGAAAGGGTTTGCTTCAAAAATGGTTTTTTGCAGGATGAGCAAGGCCTCGGAAATACGGCCTGCCATATTTTTCTGGTTCAGGCTGCGGACACGGTTATAAAGCATAATAGCCTTTTCACCTACGTTTTTGTAAAACCTTTTGGCAAAATCAGGGTTGGTATCGATCAACCGGTGCAGCTGCTGAATTTCCAGATAGCAGGTGCGGCATTCCGATAAGGCAATAACGGAAAAATGGTAGCGGTTATCCACAAATAAACCCGGCCCCGTGAGTATAAAAACGGGTTTTTCGATCGAAATGATGATGTCCTGCTCTCCTGAGGTTTCTAAAATCACCTTAACCAGTCCTTCGTTCAGGCTCACCAGGTGGGATAACGGCGCCCCCTGTTTGGCAATCACTTCACCAGCCCGGTAATAGGTGTCATATTTGGCCTGGTGGAGTATCTCCATTTCATTTTGATTCAAAGCCTGAAACGCATCGCATTTCTGCAGGCAGTGCAGGCAGGAGTCTGGTGTGTGAGGTTCTGTCATTCTTTTTAGGCTATTATTAAAGTGCTAATATATAGAATAATGATATATGTCATATAAAAGCTGATCTATATCAAAGCTGCAAAGATATAAATCAGCTTATTAATGAAATAGTTCAATCCATACATGTATACATATCAATATGTGAAACCTTTCTGTTTAATTCATAACAGGTACTTTTCAACCAAAATATCAACAAATCATTTCTGTATGAAAAAACTAGTTTACATTTTAAGTATCAGCGCGTTAACGATTTTTACACTGGTTGTTCTCCTCCCTTCTTGCGAAGGTCCTACGGGCCCGGCCGGAAAGGATGGAAAGGATGTAAATGCATTCTGTGCTAAGTGTCACAACGATGCAAATTTTGCTTCAGTAGAAGCTCAGTTCGCTACTTCAAAACATGGTGAAGGCGAAACCTGGGCCGGTGACGGTAACCGCCAGACCTGCGCCCGCTGCCACTCATACCAGGGATTCAAGGAAACAATGCTGACTGGCCGAGATACAGTTGAGTTTATTCCGAAAATTCCAGTTGCCCTTCAGTGCGATGCTTGCCATGACTTCCACGGCACACTCGATTCCACCGATTTCCCGAACTATGCTCTGGGTCATACCGGTCCGGTAAGGGTTATCATGGATCCTAAAGCTGCTCCGATTGATTTCGGCAACTCATCCAACGCTTGTGTTTATTGTCACCAGGCTCGTCCGGGTGCTGCAATTCCGGTTGCCACTACCGGTGATACCACCTATGCTATCACCAGTTCAAGATACGGCCCTCATCATGGACCTCAGGGTAATATTCTCAACGGAACCCAGGGATGGGAAGTTGCCGGCGCCCTGCCTTACACCAGCACCAACCACAAAGGCGTTGCAACCTGCTCCATGTGTCACATGGCTGTTGGCGTTGGCACCGAAATGGGTGGTCACACCTGGAGAATCGCCAATGCTGACGATACAAAAGATAACCTTACGGGTTGCAAAAAATGCCATACTGACATTACTACTCTGGATTACAAAGGCCGTCAGACTGAAATTGTAGCCGACCTTGAAAAACTGCAGGCTAAGCTCGTTACTCTGAAACTGTTGGATCCGGCAACCATGCTGGCTATCCCTTGGAACCAGGTTGCAAGTGGAACAAAACTTCCGGGAAAAGGCGCCCGCTGGTCTATTAAAGAAACCGGTGCTTTCTTTAATTTCCAGATGGTTGAAGCTGACCGCAGCGAAGGGGTGCACAACTATAAGTACATCAAAGCTCTGGTTAACAACGCATATGATGCTATCAAGTAGTCATAAAACTAAATAAAACAAAAGGCTCTAACTTGTTTAGAGCCTTTTGCTTTTTCGTAATTTGCTTACAAATTTAAAGGAGGAAAAAATGAATATCAAACACTTGGCAACCCTTCTGATAGGGGTTCTGATGATCGGGATGGTTTCATGCGAATATGTAACCATCGAACCTAATGATTCAATCGTTGTGCCCGCAGGAGTACTTTTTTCAGCACAGATTCAACCCATTTTCACCGATGCTAACTGCACCAGCTGTCATCCTGCCTTGCATCAACCAGATTTTGCTGCGGGAAAAGCATGGTCGTCATTAACTACAGGTAATTTCGTTAATACAACGACTCCCAAAGAAAGCTTGTTGTACATACAGATTACAACCAATGATTCCCACAAAAACTTTCTGACAGCTAATCAGAAAGCATTGATACTGAAATGGATCGAAGAAGGTGCCAAAAATAATTAAAA